>JARFQX010000369.1 GCA_029287555.1 Rubripirellula sp.
AGCAACCTGCGAAGCGACCGCTGGTTCTCGACGCGTTTGCCATCGACCAGCAGGACCAGGTCATCGGGACGCAAATCGGCCCTTGCCGCAGGGCCACCCTCGACGACGTCATCGACGTAGGCGGGTGTTGAATCCAACACGTCGGGCACCAGCAGCAAACCGAGTGTCGCGAGATCATGCGACTTGTCGCGGTCAAGCAACGGCGTACTCTCATCGACCACGCTTGTCTTGCGACCGGCAATGATGTCGCCCAAGGTACTCCGGAGTGCCGCGGCGGGTATTGCGTAGTTCAACCAAACACCGGTTGCCGTGTCGCGAAGCTCCTTGCCCAGCATCCCGATCAGTCTTCCCTGCGCATCGACCACCGCGCCACCGGCGGCGCCCGGATTGTTGGCGATCAAATCCAAAATCAAAACCTCACCGTTATAGGGAGTCTTGAACGTGCCGCGCCGCGCGTTGAGGTTGGAGAGGGCGGCGATGGTCCCTTGCATGACACTAGCCGGTTCGTGACCGGTGGCGATATTGAACAGGTTGCTGACGGCGAGGATCGGATCCCCCCACTGCGGCGAAAAATCGTCTTGAACAGGAAAAAAGGGCAAATCAGACGCTTCGATTTTCAACACCGCCAATTCGAGCGACGGTTCAAAACCGACAATTTCCGATTCGAACCGACGGCCGTCATCAAGCAATACGATCGGGTCAACATCCAGCACGTAACTCCAAGCGGTGGCAATGTGCCCTTCGGGCGATACCAGAAAACCGCTTTGATACGCTTCCAAACCTGACAAGCCACCCGCCCCGTAAATCTTCACGACGCGTTCTTGGGCATCCCGGGCCCATGACGACAAGGGGGGCTGCGCCGCAACCGGCGTCCCCAGAAACGCCAGCGAAGCAAAAATGGAAACGATAACAATCTGCCTCATCAACTCTCTCCGCGAGTTACCCGCGTCACGCTCCCGAACAACCCACACGTTCGCTCAACTCTCTTCATCCAACTCATCCTCGGGGATCTTCTCCCACGATTTGACCCGCACCCTCAAGACGCTCTCGGTTCCATATCGAAGGTCGAGCACGCTCGGCTTGGAATCGGATTCGTTGTCGCGCAACAGCCACAGTTCGGCGGGATCCTCGTCGCGGTCAGCAAACACCTCGATTGCTTCGGCCCATCCGCTTTGAGGGTGGCAGAGCCAGCGAACTTCCATCTCACCGTCAATTCCCACCATGCAGTCACGCAGTGGGCGCTGGCCGCCAAGAGGCATCGTGCCGAGGTAGTACGACTCGCCAAATTTGCGTGGGCCGTCTTCGAGCATCCGTCGCCAAGCGTCGAGCGCGGGCAACATCCCGGCAACGCTGCGGGCACTGACGCCATCGTACAACTCACCCTTGCTGTCAGCTTCGATGATCTTATCGCCAACCGCCATCACCATCTTTCCGCTGGTCACGCGCAGCTTGGCCGCCACCGGCGGTTGCTGGTCCGTTTCACCTTCGATCACCCAGGCAACACGATCTCCATCGGAGCCTTGGGGAAACTGACTCCGTAGCGATTCAATGAAGCGATCCTGCTGCTGCAAGTTGAAGAAGTAATTCGCGTAGCCCTTGCGTTTGGCCAACTGTTTCGCGACCGCTTCGGGGACCTTCTTGTTGTCGGCGGCTGACTTGCCGTGTCCATGGTCGCCGCCGGGTATTTGCTCGCCGCCGGGTATCGGTTTACCGCCGGGTATCGGTTTACCGCCGGGTCCCTTCTCACCCTCTTCCTTCTTTTCGCGGCGAGGCGGTGGCGGTGGCAACGCCCCGGCCATCTTCTCAAGCAGTTCGTCTTCGCGGTGAACCCCCATCAGCCGCACCAGGGTCTGTTTCGTTTCGCCATCCAATCGGTAAGTCAACTTGACCCGCCAACCGCTGGGAAAGGTGGCGAGCACGTTTTGTACATCGTTGGCGGTGCGTACGACGCGGCCGTCGATCTCCAGGATTTCCGCGGAGTAGCGAAGGCCTCGGCGAAAGGCGTCACTAGAGTCGAGAATGTTGCTCACGCTGGCGCCACCGTCCGGATCGGTCGCGACCGTTGCGCCAAGAGTCGCATGATCAAGAATTCGACCACTGCGCAGGTAGCCCAGAAAATTCTTGGCCTGGTTAATGGAAATCGCGTAGCCAACGCCGACGTTGACACGACCACGTTTTTCGAAGGAGGCTCGGCCGACGATCCCCAGCAGTCTGCCTTCGGCGTCATAGAGCGGCCCGCCGGAGTTGCCCGGATTGATCGATGCGTCGGTCTGCAAGCAGTCTCCATATTCCAGCAGTGTCCCCGAGGGATACTGATAGCGACCCACACCACTAAGAATTCCCCAGGTGACAGTCGGTTGCAGATTGGATGCCAGCAGGAAAGGATTGCCGATGACCATGCACCAATCGCCGGGCTCGGCAATTCGGCTATCACCCAATTCGGCATGGGGGAAATCTTCACGCCCCAACAAGCGTATCATGGCCACGTCCCCAACGGGATCGATGCCGACGATCACCGCGTCGTAGACGTTGCCGTCACTGATCCCGCATCGCATGTAGGC
>JARFQX010000043.1 GCA_029287555.1 Rubripirellula sp.
GTTGCGAGCGAAATCGCCTGGAAGAACTACCACCGGGCGAGCATTTTCGTCAAAGTATGGTCCCGTTAATGGATCCAGTGAATGGGGCGCGTCTGGTTTTGACTCATGAAGCACTTGTTCTCACCTGATCGTCGTACCGCCAGCGGCACGACTCCAACGACCGCGAGTGGTATGCCGGCCTGTCGATTCCTACTGGATGGGATGGTCGTCGTCCTGCTCGGCGCGTCGCTCAACGTCCTGTCCGGCGTACCGGTCGTCGCGGCCGGCCGTGACCAAAGCGACAGCGATGCCCGATACTTGCATCACATCAGTCTCTACGACATCGATAACCGCAAGATCACGCCCGAATCGACCCGCCCCTACTCGCCGCTCAACACGTGCGGACGCTGTCACGATTACGAGACCATTTCGCACGGTTGGCATTTCAACGCGTTTGAGCCCAAGACGGTCGATGGACGCCCCGGGGAACCGTGGATCTGGACCGACGAAAAGACGGGGACCACGTTGCCCCTGACCTACCGCGACTGGCCCGGCATGTACTCCCCCGAAGCGATTGGCATTTCGCCTTGGGAGATGACGCTGCAGTTTGGTGCTCGAATTCCCGGCGGCAACATGGGTGCGGAAGAAGACGCCGTCAATGAACCGGCTGAGGATGCTTCGGTCGCGAGCCCATCGGACGAGTCGGGCGTGGCGAGATGGCAATTCAGCGGCTCACTGGAAATCGATTGCATGGTATGTCACGCCGTTAGCGGGGCTTACGACTTTGGGGAACGTCGGCGTCAAATCAACGAGGAGAATTTTGCCTGGGCCCCGACCGCCGCGCTTCGTCTCGGCAAGGTCGACGGCCGTGTCTCGCAAATCAAGGATGGTTCGGACCCGGACGACGAGGCAACGAAGAAGCGCATCCCAGTGGTCACGTATGACGAGTCCGTTTTTGGGCTCGATGGCAGCGTGTTCATGGATCTGATTCGCAAGCCATCGAGCAATGCCTGCTTCCAATGCCACAGCAATCGGACGGTCGGCGACCAGGGGATCGAAGCGAGATGGATTCATGACGACGATGTCCATCTGCAAGCCGGCATGGTCTGTGCCGATTGCCATCGTAACGGGATCGATCACCACATCGTGCGAGGCTTTGACGGCGAAGAGCATCCCAGCGGCGTTGAGGTCGAGACGCTCTCGTGTGCTGGATGCCATCTGGGGGCGCACGATCTGGGGGCGCACGATGGCGACCAAGAGCCGCAATCCCTTGCCTCGCGGGCGGGACGGCTCGGTGCACCAAAGCCTCTCCACGCCGGGCTGCCCCCTTTGCATTTTGAAAAGCTCACCTGCACAGCCTGCCATGGAGGCCCAATCCCGGATGCCGAGGCGAAGCGCCTGATGACCTCATTGGCTCACGGTTTGGGCGAAAAAGGCCATCGAACGGGAGCGGAACTTCCCGCCATCGTCGCCCCGGTCTTTGCAAAGGGCGAAGACGGTCGTGTCGCACCACACCGCGCCATGTGGCCGGCGTATTGGGGTTACGTCCAGGAGAACCAGGTCGTACCGCTGCCGCCGAGTCAGGTTTACGACCTGACTCGCCGCTCGCTTCGCGTCCGGTCGAGCTTCATCGAGGAAATCTTGAAGCCGCGAGTCTCCAGTAGTGACTTGAAGGAATTACTCGGCGAAGATCGCGCGCGACAGCAAGAGGAATGGACCGACGAGGAACAAGCCAAAGTTGACGCTGCCCAAGCCTCCGCAGGCCGCGAGAATTTCAGCGAGAAGGTCCACGGTGCCTTGCAGGCGCTTGAGACTGAGTTGGGAGTTGAGACCGCCGTCTACGTCAGTGCCGGGTTGGTCTACGGCCGGGGAGAACAAGAAGCCGAACTTCGGCAGCTCGAGATCGAGGCCCCGCAGGCAAAGTCCATGATCCGTTGGCCGATGGCACATAACGTCCGACCAGCCGGATGGTCACTGGGTGTCGGCGGCTGTACCGATTGCCACAGTGACGAAGGAAAGATCTTCACCTCGACGGTCGCAGCGATTGGCCCAGGGCCCGACGGGGGAGCCGCCGTTTCGATGGCCACGTTGCAGGGAATCGATCCCGATCAACAATTGAGCTGGAACGAAATGTTCCAGTCGCGGTCGGCATTCAAGTACATGGTCGCCGGATCGGTCGCGGTATTACTGATGACCATTTTTGTCGGTCTCGGCGCTTTGGCCTCGCGGTGGCTTGGACGGGTGGAGGCTTAAGATGATGAATTGGCTCATCCGTATTTTGTTGGTTGTGATCGCAATCGTGGTGGCCGTGCTAACGATTACCGCTCTGCCCACGCTTGACGACAAACACATGGCCGGCACGCGATTGATGATTCACATGATGGCCGGTGGCAGCCTGGTGGCCGCGATGCCGGTGTTCGCCATACTCTTCTTGTCGAGGGCAATCTCACCGCAGCGATCCGCCATCCTTCAGCGATGGGGCTTTTGGCTGATGATCCTCGCGGCAACGCTGGCGATCGGTAGCGTGCTGATGTGCATGCTGCCGCTGTTGTCGACCGAACAGATGCATCGATGGATGGTGATTCACGGCTATGCCGGATTCGCTACCGGGGCCGCCTTGCTTGTGCTGGGTTTGGGTTGTTTGCAGTGGCGTCGCATCTCGGCAACGCGATCCTCGACACCGGGATGAAGCCAGGTTCCTCGGCGACACGAGGGTTGGTCAAACGTCACTCGTTTGAGTGCGGCGGCCAAGACTTCGCAGGCTTCTTCATACCTGTCTCTTATACACATCTCCGAGCCCACGAG
>JARFQX010000485.1 GCA_029287555.1 Rubripirellula sp.
GCACTGCAAACTGCATACGCGCATCCACGCGGCCGAAACGGCCGAAGTCAATCTCCGCGATCACTTCGTCGTCGAGCCAAAGCCGGCCCTTGCCGCGAATGCGAAGCAACCACTCCTGTTCGCCTTGGGGAAGATGCACCCTGGCGGCGGCACGCAGTAGAAACGGATTCGTCCATGACCCACGGACCCCGGTATCGACATACTTTTCCGGAACTTGAAAGAATCCGAAAACGTCTTCTTCATAGTTCAATGACGGTTCGGCAAATTGCTTCGGCCAGGATCCCGTCTTTCCCAAGTTCTCGACAATTTCGACTCGCACCTTCTGCGGGTTGATCTCTCCTTCTTCAAAACTGGGTACATAGGGCTCGATCGGATACCGCTGTGCCAATTGATTTTGTGACAGTACGCGGCGGTACAACGCGACTTCGTCCAACATGCCTCGAAAGCTTGCGCCGGCACTGCGGCCCATGGATGTTCCCACCCAGATGTCATCATCATCGACCACCGGCGGTTGCGTTGTCTTTCCCGCATAAGACGCGTTCCATTCGCCTTTGACGCGTTCTCCATCGACATAACCACGGACGCTTTCGGGATCACCAAATATGTACGTGATCGCCACGTGATGCCATCCCGAACCCAACGAAAATCCGTCGGTGGAATCCCAGCGGTGCCAATCACTTTTGTGCGCGCCAACGGTGCGACTGCGAAACAGAAAGCTCAACAGGATGGAGTCGCCTGAACGCAACAAGCGGAAGCCATAATTCTGATTGTTGGCCTGTCGTCCAGGATTGCCGGTACGTCCCTTGCCAAGCACGTACATCGTTGCGTTGTTTCGCAAATTCCGGTCCGGGTTAACCCAGGCTTCGATGGTGATCGGATCCCCATTGTCAAAATCAAATTGGCTGCCCGGACCGACGTCTTCCACACGAATGACACCGGGACCATTCTCGCCGGCAGAGAATTCAGCGGCGAGATTCAAATCATTAAATGACTTGAAATCATCTGAACGTGGCCCCGGATTGCCAAAACGCACTGCTCCGTCAACATCCCCCAAATCCGCTCGGGGACCATCAAACGACCACCAGGCAACCGGAAGCAACTGCCGGACTTGGCGATGGTAGGCGGAATCGCCGGCGGCTTCCGCAGCTGGCGGATCAGCCTCGCCGGCGGGTGCAACATACGGCAGAGCAAGAAAGACCAGCGGGCACGCAACGCGGGTCAGATTCGACACTTGAGTCACCAAAAAACAATACGATCGGTGGGCAGGAGAGCGGGACCGACCAGTATAAACGAATTCACCCGGTATCAACAGTAGAAATTGCACGCCGTCGATGTGTGCCTCCTTAACACACACTCTCGGTGTTTCTCGCCCGGGATTTTGAAGCGTCTCCATTCCCTGGGGAAAGACACGTCCTCTACGCCTGCGGTTACAATGGGTGCGATTTCAAGGGATCGCTAGGCTCCGCCTGGGTCTACCGAGCTGATGGGCTGACGCCTTGATGTCGGAGGAGAAGCAGCAATATGAAGTGCGGCTTCACCAAGAACCCTGACCGGTTGCTTTTCTTCTCGTATCAGCTGCCGTCTCTCGGAGACCCAATTGGTAATGAATAACATGATCGATGAGTATCAACGAAGTCGACGTTCCTTTTTCGGCAAACTCGGATTTACGGCACTTGGCCTAGCCTCGAGTACCTGCATCGCTGCTGAAACGCATCGAGCCCCCCGCATCCTCCTTCGCTCCTCGTGGCAGACGGTCAATATTGGCGATATTGCTCATACACCAGGCGTCCTGAGCCTGCTGCGGAGGTATTTGCCTGCGGTAGAAGTGACGCTTTGGCCATCGAACGTCGACAACGGCGTTGAACAGCTGCTCAAGAAGGAATTCCCCAAACTCGTGGTAGCGAAACCAGGTACCGAAAGCCTGGAGCAAGCGTTTGAATCGTGCGATTTCTTGCTTCACGGCTCAGGTGCATCAATCGTTGCGGAGAACGATTTAGTTCGCTGGCGAGAAAAAACCGGAAAGCCTTACGGAATCTATGGCATCACGTTTCCGATGAAGAAATCGGCGGCGACGGAAACGCGAACAAAGAAAGCCGTTGCTCGTTCGATTGAAGTAATCAACAGAGCAAGTTTCGTGTTTTTCCGAGACAGCAAATCACTCGAACTGGCAAGGGAGCTGGGTGCGAAGTGTCCAAACATGGAGTTTGGTCCCGACGCCGCTTTCGCCTGTGATTTACGCGACGCAAATAGGGCTGAGGCCTTTCTTAAGACCAACAAGCTGAGGGCAGGAAAATTCCTTTGTTGCATCCCTCGCTTACGCTACACGCCGTACTGGACTATCAAGGACGGCGTGAAGTTTGATGCGGTTAAGAACGCGCGGAATGAGGAAATGAAAGAGCATGATCACAAACCACTCTTGGATGCCATTACTGATGTAGTGACGCAAACGGACATGAAAGTCCTCATTTGCCCAGAAGACCGAACACAAATGGCTTTGGGTAAGGAGATGCTCTATGACCGACTCATTGATAGTGTGCGAGACCGAGTTGTTTGGCGACCCAATTACTGGCTAACTGGTGAAGCTCTTAGCGTCTACATTTGCAGCGCGGGACTATTTGGAAATGAAATGCACTCTCCCATTATGTGCATCGGACATGGCGTACCAGCTCTCGTCTGTCGCTTTGCGGAGCAGACTAGCAAAGGATTGATGTGGAATGACATCGGACTTAGTGATTGGCTCTTTGATCACGACTCAGCGGCGGATCAAGCGAAGATCGCGTCAACCGTTTTGAAGATAGCGAGGAATCCGGAAGTCGCAAAGGAAAAGGCAATCGCCGCGAAGTCCTTTGTGGAGAAGCGACAAAAAGAGACCATGGAGATACTTCGAGTACAACTAGATGCGTGAGATTTCCAGGAACGCGTGCGATCTGCGAGAAGAGCGGATTCTGAGTTGATCTCGAACCCTTTGTTCTTTCGAGCGACCGAGAAACCCCGTTTTCGTGTCATCGGGCTCCTGTCCGGATGGTGATGAGCAGAAACGACTCAGACACCGACGCGAGCTAAAGGGATCCTTGCTGAACGAGGTTGGACCCGCCGAAGTAACGAAGCAAATCGGCGTGGACGCATCGGTGAAAAGACCGAAGCGGATTCGAGGCTTCAATGCACTTTCCCCAAAATCTGGTCTGGGATTTCGAGAAGTGTGCGTTGAAGCAATTTCGCCAACTCCACGTTGTCGATGCAACCGCCGCGCGCTCTAGTGCGAATCACAGGAGCGTTTAACGGTCAGCTCCGCACCCTTGGCACATGAATCGGCCTCGCCACTCGGGGATTACGTCTCTCGCATCACCATGCGAAATCTGACCTATGCCGGCGGGCGATTCACGCGAGGCGCTTCGAGATTTCGTGGCATGCGTGCCAGGTCTCTATCTCCAGTCGATGGTCGTGCTCAAAGATGGCGTCGAAGGGCTCGCCAGCTTCAACTGCTGCATCCCATGGCCGGCTCGACGAGACG
>JARFQX010000507.1 GCA_029287555.1 Rubripirellula sp.
CCACGCTGGATCTCTTCGACCGGGACACCGTAGGTCTGCTTCATCTGGCCACCATACTGATTGATGATGTCCTGCAGCTCCTGAGGCACGCTGCTGCTGCCATGCATGACCAAGTGGGTATTGGGAAGCTTGGCGTGAATCTCTTCGATGCGTGTCATTGCCAAGACCTCGCCCGTCGGCTTCTTGGAAAACTTGTACGCGCCGTGGCTGGTACCAATGGCGACGGCGAGTGCATCGACGCCCGTTTCCTCAACGAATTGCGCGGCCTGGTCCGGATCGGTCAGCAGCTGATCTCGAGACAATTCGCCCACCGCACCGTGACCATCTTCTTGTTCGCCGGAACCGGATTCCAACGAACCGAGGCAGCCCAATTCGCCTTCGACGCTGACGCCTTGCGCGTGGGCCATCTTGACCACCTCCGCCGTGACCCGAACGTTGTAGTCGTAATCGGCCGGGGTCTTGCCATCTTCCATCAGCGACCCATCCATCATCACGCTGGTGAAGCCATTGTCGATCGCCGACTGGCACGTCTCCGGGCTGTTGCCATGGTCTTGGTGCATCACCGTCGGAATGTGCGGATACAGCTCGGTGGCTGCCAACATCAGATGTCGCAAGTAAGCGTCTTGGGAGTAGGCCCGAGCTCCACGCGACGCCTGGATGATCACGGGCGAATCGGTTGCCTCGGCCGCCTCCATGATGGCCTGGATCTGTTCCATGTTATTAACGTTGAAAGCTGCCACGCCGTAATCGTTTTCGGCAGCGTGATCCAGGACGACTCGAAGGGGAACCAGTGGCATGATTGAACCTGAAACGAACGGGTGAAATGGGCGTGAAGAACGAGATGCTCCGCCTCGTGGGTGAATTATCTCCGAGGTCGCGGTGATCGCAAGGGCGTGGGGATGTCCGGATGGATCGGCTCCCCTATCCCCGCTCTCTGGGATCATGCGGGCCTTTACCTCAGTCCAGGCTCAACCGCCGCCCGGCGAGCGCGAAACCCGCTAGCTGGGACGGGCCGGAGTTTGTTGCTCGCTTCCCAGCCGCTCGATGATTGCATCGACATCGTAGACACAACCGCCCCAGGTGCCGCCGCCCGCCTGCTGCAACGCCGCCCACAACCGGGTGTCATCGGGAAGATCGGGATCGACACAAAGATCGGGGTGCGGATCACGTGAGGCGAGTAACGACTGGGCATCCTGTCCGTCTCCCTCAACCAGGTTGACGTGGCCGGTCAAGTGATTGCGGTCGATTTCGATCTCGATGATGTCCCCGTCGCGGACTTTGGCGATCGGACCACCGGCCAAGGCTTCGGGGCCAACGTGACCCACGCAGGCACCCGTGCTGACGCCGGAAAAGCGTGCGTCGGTGACCAACGCCACCTCCTTTCCGAAGGACAGGTATTTGAGCGCCGAGGTGATTTGATAGGTCTCTTCCATTCCGCATCCCAGCGGTCCACGGCCGATCAGAACGATCACATCGCCCGCCTTGATCGGTTGGCCTTGTTGCCCCTTGATCGCCGCGATCGCGTCCCGTTCCGAGGTGAACACGCGGGCCGGCCCCCGCTTGCGATAAACGCCGTCGTCATCGATGACCGTCGGGTCGATGGACGTCGATTTGATCACCGAGCCTTCGGGGCAAAGGTTGCCAAGGGGGAAACAGACGGTGCTGGTTAATCCGCGCCGCTTCGCCTCGTTGGGTGGAATGACAACTTCGTCCGGATCGACACCGTCAGCCGCCGCGAGGTGTTCGCGACAGACGCGCCGACGGTCGGAGTCCTTCCACTGGTCAAGAATCTCATTCCAAGACATCCCCGTCACCGTGCGGGCTTCCGACTTGAGCAGGCCGAGCTCGCGCAGATGCCAGGCCACTTCGGGAACGCCTCCCGCCAGGAACAGACGAACGGTTGGGTGGCCGACGGGCCCGTTGGGAAGACAATCGACGAACCGAGGAACCAACTTGTTGATGCTGCGAAACCGCTCGGCATCCGGACGCGTTAACCCGGCGGCCGCGGCAATTGCCGGGATGTGGATCAACAGGTTCGTGCTGCCGCCGACCGCCGCATGAATCAACATCGCGTTATAGACCGCGTCTTCGGTCAACACACCGCGAAGCGTTTCCCCTCGCTCGTGCATCGCGATCGAGGCAGCGGCTGAATCGCGAGCCAGCTTGGTCCAGATTGGCTGGCCGCTCGGTGCCAGGGCGGCGTGCGGGACGGTCATGCCCAACGCTTCGGCGACGACCTGGCTCGTCGCAGCGGTGCCCAGGAACTGGCAGCCGCCTCCCGGAGTGCCGCAGGCCCGGCAGCCTTCGAGCGAAGCCTCCTCCAGAGTCATCTCACCGCGGCTGTAGCGGGCGCCAATTGTTTGCACCTTGCCCGCGTCTTCGCCAACGGTCGGCGGCAACGTGACCCCGCCCGGAACCAGCACGTTGGCCAAGTCACCACAACCTGCGATTGCCATCATCATGGCGGGCAAGCCCTTGTCGCAGGTGGCGATTCCAATCACGCCTTTGCGTCTTGGCAGCGAGCGAATCAACCGTCGCATCACCATCGCCGCATCGTTGCGGTAGGGGAGCGAATCGAACATCCCGCGCGTGCCCTGGCTGCGCCCGTCGCACGGATCACTCACGAAGGCCGCAAAGGGGACGCCGTCTTGTTCGCTGATCTGCTCGGCCGCCGCTTGGACCAACAGGCCGACTTCCCAGTGACCGGTGTGGTAGCCAAGGGCCAACGGCGTGCCGTCCGGTTTGCGAACGCCGCCTTGAGTACTGAGGATCAGGTACTGGTCCCCCAGTGCGCGGCGAGGATCAAGTCCCATGCCAACACTTTGGGTCAATCCGAACAGATCACCACTGCTCCAAGTCCGAAGAATCTCATCGCTGAGCGGTAATTTACCGGCCGGTCCAGGAGCGTGAGTGCGTAGTGACTCGGCAGCAGGAGGCTGAAAGTACTTGTCCATTTAGAGAGTGGCGAGAAGCGAGTGGTGAGTGGCGAGTGGCGAGTGGCGAGTGGCGAGTGGCGAGAGGTGAGTGGCGGGTGGTGAGAGGTGAGAGGTGAGAGGTATTTTGTAGCTTCTTCGTTCTCGCGACTCGCGACTCGCCGCGCGCCCCACACCACTCAAAACCTTCGTTTCCGCTTGCGGTGCATGGGATTGAGACGTTTCTTGCCAGGAGTGGTGGGTTCTTCGTCCGGCTTCTTCTTCTCCGGGGGCGGGGGAACGGCTTCGAAGCCTTCGATGAAGTCGCGCCCGAGCTGCTTGTTGATCCGCTGTTCAATGCTCGTCAGAACCTCGCCTTCTCCTGGAACGACGAAGGTAAACGCGATCCCCTCGCGTCCCATCCGCCCGGTTCTTCCCACGCGATGGACGTAGTCGTCGCAGTCTTGAGGCACATCGTAGTTGATGATGTGCGAGATGGTGCTGATGTCGATTCCCCGGCCGACAACGTCCGTCGCGACAAGGATCTTGAGGTCCCCGTCGCGCAGCTTCTGCAGGACTCGATCCCGTTCGCGCTGCGCCATGTCGCCATGCATGCTGCCACAGGCACGATGGGTGCGGCTGAGTTGGCGGTAGAGCCGATCGGTCCCCCGCTTGGTCCGACAGAAAATGATGGCTTGCTCGGGTTTTTCACGTTGCAGCAAACGGTCGAGCAGCTCCGCCTTTCGATCTTGGGCAACGGTGAAGTAACGCTGTTCGATGGTCTCAACGGCCATCTCGTTCTTGCTGCAATCGATCACCACCGGATCGACCATGTACGATTCGGCAAGCCGTCGCACGGTGGGCGGCAAAGTCGCCGAGAGTAACAGCGTTTGACGGTTGCGTGGACACTTGCGCAGGATTCTCTCAATCTGTGGTCGAAATCCGATGTCCAACATGCGGTCCGCTTCGTCCAGCACAACGCACCAAACCTTCCCGGTGCGGAGCGACTTACGCTGCAGGTGATCGTGCAAACGGCCCGGGGTCCCGACCACCATTTGGACGCCATTGTCGAGTTGGCGGAGTTGGCGGGTGATGTTCTTGCCGCCCGCCAGGACCGCAATTTCCGTTTCCACCCCGTGGGCCAACCGCTGCGCTTCGCGGCCCACCTGGTCGGCCAATTCACGCGTCGGCACGATGACGATCGCCTGCGGATCGCGGCATTCTTCGAGCGAATCGAGTTGCTCCAGAATGGGAATCGAGAAGGCGGCGGTCTTTCCGGTGCCGGTACGCGCCTGGCCAATCACGTCCAGCCCGTCTAGGGCCAGCGGAATCAATTGTGATTGAATCGGCGACGGCTCGGTAAATCCCGCTCTCTTGATCGCCTGTCGCATCACGGGCGACAAATCCAAATCGTCGAACGACTGGATTTCTTCCTCAACAACGTCTGTAACAACTTCGGTTTGGTTCATGCGAGCAGTTTAGCGTCAAGCCCTCGATTGGGCCACGCGGGCGCGGGGCAGCGATCGGGATCGCCCCGCGACGCGACTCACTGGTCGAGTTTGGCCTGTTGGGCGGCCCGCCGGCGAGCCGCGTAGCGTTTGACCAGTTCGTCCGTCACGACTCCGCCCAAAATCACGGCTCCGATCACGGCGTACTCGATGTTGGTGGGAATCGCATCAACCAGCGTGATCGTGTTCTTTAAGACCTGCATCACCGCCGCACCAATGATCACACCGATGATGGTGCCCTCGCCGCCACGCAGGCTGCAGCCTCCCAAAACCGCTCCCGCGATCGCGTAGAGTTCGTAAAAGTTTCCGAAGTCGACCGGTTGGGCACTGCCCACGTCGAGCACGAAAAGCATCCCCCCCAACCCGCTCAGCATCCCGCAGATGACGTAGGCAAGGATCGTCATCCGATCGGTATTGATCCCGCTGAACCGGGTTGCGGTCTCGTTGCGTCCCAGGGCGAGCATGTAGCGACCATAGATGGTGAAATTCAAAAAGATGATCGCCAGCACGGCAACGACCATCAGAATCACGCAGGGATTGGGAATGCCGAAATCGGTCCCCGGCAGCGCAACCTCTCCCTGGGATAACTCGCGCAGACCCTGGAATCCTCCCCGGAATCCTTGGGTTTGGTCCTGCACGATACCCCGTGTCAGGCCTCGATAGAACAACAGCCCGCAGAGGGTCACGACGAATGGTTGCAATTTGACCTTGGTGATCAGCAATCCGTGCGTGAGTCCGATGGCAAGCGAAATGAGTCCCACCACCAACAGCGCCAGCGGCACGGAGAACTGATGTTCGACGAGCATCCAGGGCAACAAGCATCCAACCAGGCAAACGACGGAGCCGATCGACAGATCGATGCCCGCCGTGATGATCACGAAGGCGGCACCTATCGACAAAATGCCGAACAGGGCGCTGCGCCGAATCAGATTCTCGATGTTGAATTCGGTCAAGAAGCGATCGCTCATCAGCGCCGTTGCAACGCAGATAAAGACGAGCAAGCCGAAGATGCCGAGTACTTTCTTCATCGTTGATTCATGCTTCACGGGTGAGGTTGCGGCTCCCGGTCGCCAACTGCATGACGGCTTCTTCGGAGAGTTGTGAGCGATTGAGTTGTCCCGTGATCTGACCCTCATGCATCACGATGACGCGGTCGGACATGCTCAGAACTTCTTCCATCTCGCTGGAAACGAACAATACGGCAACGCCCTGTTCGGCGAGCTCTTCCATCAGCCGATAAATCTCTTGCTTGGCACCGATGTCGACACCTCGGGTCGGTTCATCGAGCAACAGCACACGGGGATTCATCGACAACCATTTGCCGATGACGACCTTTTGTTGATTGCCCCCTGATAAATACTGCACCTCCTGGGCGTCGTTCGGCGCCTTGATCCGCATCTCACGAATCATTCGATCGGAATCGCTCCGCTGTTGGGTCCGATTGAGGAACATGCCTGCGATACGATTGCGTTCGAGTCCGGGGAGTCCGATGTTCGCGCGAATTCCCATCTCAAGAATCAAGCCCTGCTGCTTGCGGTCCTCCGGAACCATCGCCAAGCCCGCTTCGATGGCGTGTCGTGCATTGAGCGTTGAGATCGGCTGGCCATCAACTTCCACTCGCCCCGCGATTGTGCGATCGATTCCGAAGATCGCTCGCAGCAATTCGGTGCGGCCGGCTCCGACGAGACCCGCAAGCCCCACCATCTCACCGGCTCCAACCTCCAGGTTGATCGAGTGTTGCGGCCAAGCCTCAGTCCGCAGTTGTTCGACTTTCAGAACCCCTTGGCCGATTGGATGCTCGGTCCTTGCGTAGAACTGCGAGATGTCGCGGCCGACCATCAATTCCACCATGGCGTCGTGCGAGATTTGATCACGCGTCAAATGCCCGGCATTCTCACCGTCGCGAAGCACCGAGACGCGGTCGGCGATTTGGTCGATCTCGCCGAGTCGATGCGAGATGTAGATGATCGTGACGCCCTGGGACCGCAGGCTCTCGATCACCCGAAACAAGGCATCGGTCTCGTGACGTGACAGGCTGCTGGTCGGTTCGTCCATGATCAACACGCGCGCGTCGACCGACAGCGCCTTGGCGATCTCCACCATCTGCTGCACGCCGACGGGAAGCGAGCTGACGATCGTCGTCGGGTCGAGATCGAGTCCCACCATGTCCAAGTAGCAGCGAGATTCTTTGGCGATCTTGGCGAAATCGATCAAGCCGAACCGACGGGGTTCGCGACCCAGGAATATATTCGCACCGACGTCCAAGTTGTCGGCCAAGTTCAACTCCTGGTGAATCAAGGCGATGCCGTACTGCAAGGCTCGCTCCACCGAACCGATCGTGATGGTTTGGCCATCCATCACGATCTCACCGTCGTCCTGAGATTGCACGCCGGCGAGAATCTTCATCAAGGTGCTCTTGCCCGCACCGTTCTCGCCGATCACCGCGTGGACTTCGCCTTTGGTTACAGCAAGCGAAACGTCACGCAGCGCGGCCACCCCGGCGTACCGTTTCGTCAAATGGCGCACTTCCAACAGCGGCGTTTCGTCCTCGGCGGTCAACTCGTCCTCGGCGGTCAGCGCGGTCACTCTTCACCCAAGTTCTTCTTCAGTTCCGCCCAGAACTCAGCGACGTTGTCCTGGCGAATCTGACGGGCCTCGATGTTGAGAAAGCCGCTTTCCGGAACACCCAGATCCTCGAGCGATTGGCCACGAGCCAGCCCGGCGAGGATCTTTACGGATTGACGACCATACTCGAATGGGTTCTGGACAACGGTGCCGTAGACCGTGCCGTCGGTGATGCCTTGCAGTGTTTCGTCTGCTTCATCGAAAGCGATGACTTGGACCTCACCAAGTTTGTCAGCCTGTTTGAGTGCTTCGAGCATGAGTGGCGGATTGTAAGCGAACAACCCGACCATGCCATTCAGGTCCGGGTGTCTCGAAAGCGCATCCTCCGCATTCGCCTTGCCCTGGGCCCGATCAAATTGATCGGTGTAGGTGCCGACAATGTGCCATTTGCCTTCCTTGATCTCGGCACCGGGAGGATCGAAGCGGGACGGATCTTCGCTGCGCTCGAGAATCGAATCGATCACGCCTTGGCGACGACGCCTCGCGTTGTCTTGTTCCAGTCGACCGATGAAGATGGCCAGCTTGCCGCCGTCGGGCATCGCTTCTTTGACCAGATCACCACAAAGTCGACCGGCGAGGTAATTGTCCATGCCGATGTAGCAGAGGCGGTCCGCATCGGGAGCATCGCTGTCGTGCGTGATCAGATTGGTGTACTTCGCCGCCTGGTTGAGGATATCGGTTTGGTTGGCAGGATCGATCGGGCTGACTGCGATCCCGTCGATGCCTTTGGTAATCAGGTCTTCGATCATCCGCTTCTGGTCGCTGATCCCCTCGGCGGGCATCAGCACCTGGGCGTCCGCATCAAATTCCTCGGCGCCCTGTTTGACGCCCGATTCGGCAATCGTCCAAAACGAGGCTACGCCATTGGTGACGTAGGCCACACTGGGGCGGTCGCTATTGGAATCGCCGTCGTCGGAAGTCGTTTTTGACGACTTGTTGCAGCCTAAGACAACGAAGGAAATCAGCAACAGGGATGCGAAGTGTTTCATAGCCAGGGCGGTCCAGTGGAAGAGGGCGGCGCGCGTCGGGGGTGCGGAGTTCTACCTGCCAAGCCACCGCCGAGTGCCTTCGGCGGGGGAATCGCGAGGAAATCGGCCGAGTGCCTTCGGCGAAGGAATCGGCCGAACGTT
>JARFQX010000513.1 GCA_029287555.1 Rubripirellula sp.
GACGGCCATCCGAAAGACGTGAAAGGTGGCGAAGCTGGCACTGGCAAACAGACGAACCCCGCGATTGAAACGCTTCTCGAGATACTCGTACGCGCTCGTCGCGTCGATGCGGCGATAGAAGGGCAGGGCAACGTAAACGGCAAGGAAGGCAACAAGCGGAATCATGAAGTTGCCGACGGCGTAGACCCAATCCTGGGCGAACGCCTTCGCTGGAACGCCCGTGTAAGTCAGCGAGCTGAGCATGGTGGCAAAGATGCTGCATCCCGCCGCCCACCAAACAACCTGCTTGCCGCCTCGAAAGAAATCGTCCGTGCTCTTGTTCTTGTTCGCAAAGTAAACACCGACTCCGACCATCCCCAACAAGTAGCCGAACAAGACCCCGTAGTTGATCCAACCAAACTCGATCGCTTGCGGTTTCACTCGGACTTGCCAGATTTTCGGGGACCGCACGCGGGGGCGAATCTCACCGCTGGGGATCACGATCGCATCGTTCCAGCGGACGGCGATCGTGGTGACGTGGTTCGCCGGCGTCGACCCCGCCGACGTCCACGTATCGGTGATGGTGTGATAGACCCAAGCCTGTTTGGGAAAACCAGGATGGTCGTCACGGAGACGATCCGCTTGATCGAAGAGCGACCCATCGGCTCCCCCAAGCACCAACAGGTGGCTCTGGCCAACGTCTATCCCCGTGCCCGCCATCACGCAACTCGGCGCATCGGCCCGTCGTCGCCAAGTGTTCGTCGAAGGTGTGTATTGCCAGACATCACGGAGGAACTTGACCGCTTCGCCTTCGTGGCGACGGCCGCTGATCACGTAGAACGCCGGCGAGTATCCGTCGTGCTGGGCAATCGTCATGTGCAGCGATCGAGTCGGCCCGGGAAGCGGATCGATCGGTTGCCAAGTGAACTCCTCCGGCACCGAACGTTTGGAAAGATCCAACGCCCAAACTTGATTGGTTGCCGTGTCGAGCGTGAGACCTTGCTGTCCACCCACGACATAGATCACCTGATCGACGATCGTGGCCGAACCATAAGCGCACCGCTGGGGCAGGGAAGGGAAGTCGACAATCTCCAGCGATTCCCTGTTCCGATCGAAACTCAGCAAGAAGACATCAGCGAACGTCTCTTCGGCGTCATTGCCTCCGATGCAGACAACACCATCGGCGGTGGAAACGGCTGCGCCGTAGGCGACCGGCCGACGCAGTTTGCCCACGTCGATCCAACGGTATCCCGAGTCTTCTCGAATTAAGGCATGAATGGCGTCGTGCCACAACTTGTCGTTTTCCCAGACTGGGCGAGGAAAATTCGCGCCGCCGGCGACAATCAGCGCATCGCCATGGACGCCGACAAAGGGACCTGCCACACCAATTGGATCGGGAAGTGGTGGCAGTTCCGACCACGCCAACATCGACTCCGCGGGTTGCTCCTGCGGTTCCGCCCCAACTTCCTGTCCCAGCGCGACCGACCCCCCCAGAAGCAGGAACGCAACGGCAATTGACCAGAGCCGCATGACGATCATCCTTGCGGCGGCTGGCGATGGCCACACCACTCAAAAAAGCCAATCGACTCGAGTTGCGTTCGCAGAGTCATTGCCTCGTCGCCGGTCAGGTCACGCAGCGGCAACCGACAAGCGCCTCCCGGCATCCCCAACATCTGCATGATCGCCTTGAGCGCCGCGTGAAAGGAATAGCGTTTCATCACGCTGATCATCTCAACACTTCGGCTCTGCAGATCTCGGGCGCTGCCCGTCTCACCTGCTGCGAAGGCCGCGATCAGACTTTGGTAAAGCGGCGCCGCGATGTTGTAGGTACTGCCGATCGCCCCTCGCGCGCCGGTCGCAAGTGCTCCAAGTAACATCTCGTCGCATCCCCAAAGGACATCGAACCGACCCCCGTCGAGACTCAGGCACTGCTGATACTGGTGCAACAACGTGTCGGTGTACTTCAATCCGGCAAACGTTGCGATCTTGTCGCCACCCCGTTGCAAAAACTCGACGACGTCGATGGGAGAACCAGTCAGCGATGGGATGTGATAGTAGTAGAAGGGCGTTTGCGGAGCCGCCGTAGCGATCTCCGACATGCTTGCAACGAGAGTCTCGGTGTCGCTGATCTTGAAGTAGGAAGGACACGTCGCCGAGATCGCGGCAGCCCCATTCAATGCTGCGTGTTCGGCCAGATCGCGGGCATCCTTCAAGCTGTTATGCCCAACCTGAACGACCACAGGCACCCGACCACGCGCAGCTTCGACGGTCGCTTCGACCACCCTCTTCCGCTCTTTGCACGTCAGCGACATGCCCTCGCCCGTACTTCCGCAGACGTAAAGCCCATCGACGCCCGATTCCATCAACCGATCAATCATTGGACCGATCACGTCGGTGCAAACATCGCCGCTTTCGGTAAATGAAGTAACCGTGGCGGCAATCAATCCCTCGAGCGAGAGCGAAGCCATTGAGTGGTGCAACCGGGCAATGGGGAGAGGAACAACTTGGCTCAGATTCCGCGCAGCAGCTCGGAATTCAATAGCGGCCTTTCTTGATTGACGAGGTAGGATCTTAACCCAAATTGGTCACGATCGTCGGCCACGTCCCAAATCCGGACGGAGCCAGGTGCGAATTTCATCCAAGTCTCACTGTTGAGGATTCGTTCCATGCGGTCGCGAACGTTCCGGGTCTCTCCGACGTAAAGCGGCGACTGGTCATCCAGGATGACGTAGACCCCCGGAGTCTCGTACTTGTTGGTCAAACAGGCCTCGATGCAGCGGCGCCGAGGAAGCGGCTGCTGTTCCCAATGCTGCCTCTGCTCGGCCGCGAGCTGCTTGAAGCGCTTCGTCCTCGATCGCTTTCGCAGCGACAATGCGGCCCAGCGATACTCAAAGGGGCTGAAGCCCGGCGACAACAGCCCCGCCATCCGATCGAACTCGCCGACCGCCTGGGGTGAACAGAGCATTTCGTCGAGTGTCAGCCCGTAATCCAAAGAGATTAATTGAAGCGCCGCCTCGCTTGCGTCGCTGTAACGATCCATCTCGGCGTACGATAGGCGGCGCCCCGCGTTGGTTGACCTCGGCAGCTTTCCCGATTTGCGCACGCGGAGCAAGAAAGAGTTCCACATTCGGGGATCACCTGGGACCGAACGATCGCGGCACGCCTGAATGAACGCCTCGGCCAGCGCCGGATCACAGAGCAAGTAATCGGCCGAATGACCCTTCGAAACTTGTGCAAAGGCATCGACGACCGCTGATTCCGTTTCCGGTTTCAGGGCAATCACGGGGCGGCCGTTCTTGAATCGAGTCCGACGCCGCCCCTTGGACGTTGGCGGAGCAGCCGAGGTGCCCCCACTGCCGTCCAATGGGTCGCCCACCTGGCAACCATCGAGCCGGCCGCGAATTCTTGCCACGTACTCCTTCGACAACTCGAAGCCGAGCCACTGCCGACCCAGCTTCTTGGAAACGGCCAACGTGGTGCCGCTGCCACCAAAGGGATCGACCACCAGATCGCCCGGGTTGCTGGAAACCCGCACGATTCTTCCAAGGAGCTGTTCCGGCATCTGGCAACCATGAAATCCTTCGCGCTCTTTGAACGTACCGGCCACGCGCGAGTAACACCACGTGTCATGCGACGGCGAGAACCCGGGAAACGGAACGTCCTGAGGTCGAAGAATCCAGGTGTTATCGGGCAAGCGTCCCTTGGTGTTGGCCCGCGCATCGGCGTAGACCAATTGCCGAGCCGATGCCACTCGCACCGCCGGGTTATCACCGTTGAAAGTGAATCGCTCTCGATCCTTGACAAAGTAGAACAGGTGCGTATGCGAGCGGCTGAATCCTCGCGCGCAATTGACCCCAAATGTGTAGTACCAGATCACCCAGCTGCGACAGTGAAAACCAATCTGCTGCGACAACACCTTCAGCTCCGCCGCATACTCATCACCGATCGCCAACCAAAAAGTGCCGTCGGACTTGAGTGCACGGTGGACGCCCCGAATCCACTGTTCACAGAATTTCATGTACTCGTCGCTCGATCGTCGGTCTTCATAGACGTCGTATTCGTAACCGATATTGAAAGGCGGATCCGCAAAGACGAGATCCACCGAGCCTTCCTCCAACTCACCAAGCCGGTCGATGCAGCTTCCCTGATAGATTCGGTTGGGCTTGAGGCTCAAGGGATGGATCCTCCGAAAGAATGATCGTAAGTGTTGACTGCAGCACCGCCTGTCCCCAGGCGCGTGTGTTCGGCAGCGACGCTGCCACGTCTTCCGAGTCTGAGGACAGACGCGGCTACGGCGGGCACAAGCCGGCAATCACTGCAGCATCGCCTGTCCCCCGAAGGCGTGTTCCGTCGGGGACGGAACGAGACAGCATCGTAACGCACCGAGCAGCTCGCGCAAGGCGGTCTACGGCTGCTTGAGCCGCTGTAACTCGCCTTGGATGTCCTCGCCTTCGTAAAACCACAACTTGCCCTGTACTTGAACCGTCTCCCCCGGCGGGCAATCGGGAAAAATGGGATCGGAATGGATGCAGGGCACCGGCGGATTGGTCCAGGCTCGATGATTCGGTTGCCAGGAGGTGATCAACCAACGATTGGTGCGATCCGCCTTGATGGCCACGAACGATCCGTCGACGATATGCGGTCGTCGCCGTTGACTGTTGAATCCGACCAGCCCCTTGAGCATCACGCAGACTTGGGATCGCAGACCGGACAGCGGCTGATCGGTTCCATTGGTCAAACACATTTCCATCGACACCGAATCGGAATCGCTGCTGATACGGCTTCCGAAAACGATCCCGTTGGGCAACCGGCGCTCGAAGCGCAGCCCTTCGTCGTTAACGTCCCATTCCAGCGGTTCGAGTTCGATCTCCTGCTCGGTCCAGATGGTGGGAACGTGAGTGTGGGCCAGGTAAGTCAGTCCGAGATTCGAGAAGATGGCTTCGGGAACATCCACCACGGCATAGCCTCCATTTTCCCAGGGCGGAAAGACGCTGATTTTGGTCTCACGTTGAGGATCAATCGCCCCGTCGAGAAAACCTCGCCGTGGATGTCGGCCCCCGGGATAGGGCAACACGCGAAGCGACGGTGTCTCGAAGTCAGCGACTCGCTGAGTCATCAATCGATTGATTTCGCGCGTTGCCTGATCGATGCACATCCCCGTCGCCATTCGCACCTCGTCCGCCGTGAAGCGATGGTCGACGACCATGTTGCGGAGCCAGCGTTCGCGATCTTCACCCGTCAACGGTCGGGCCTGTCGTTTCACGTCGTGGCTGTCATCGACCACGTCGAGCGACCGGTAGAATTGCAGTGCGCCTTCGTACTCGGCAAGGGCTTCGGGCGAGACGACGCCGCGGCTTCGCTGGATTTCGTTCCGCATTCGATCGATCAGGTACTCGCGCTGGG
>JARFQX010000527.1 GCA_029287555.1 Rubripirellula sp.
GTAATGATCCGATCCTGCAGGAGTTGCGACTTGAATTGGCACGTGCTTATCTCGCCAAGTCCAAAGACAAAGGCACCCAGAAACCGGCCGACCTCAAACGTGCCGAATCGGAAGGTCGTCAGATTTTGATCAAGGACAGCAAGGTCCCGGGTGAGTTTGCGTACAAGGCGAATGAGATGTTGGCCGAACTGGGCATTGATCTGAATGAAGTCGCCGAGATTCCGACGGCCGAGGATCCGACCAGCCTTGAAGACGCACTGGAGAGAGCTCGCGAATCGCTTGCGGTCATCGAACAGTTGAACCAGTCGCTGCAGGTGCTTGAGGGCCAGGACGACCCCAGCGCGGAAATCCGCGCGCAAATCCAAGGGAATCTCGACCAGGTGCGAGAGAACCAGGCCATCGCCATTCAACTGCTGCGACGCGGGCTCGCCCTGGTGACGATCGACAGCGACAACGAGTTGGTCAACCAGACCCGTCAGTTCCTGGCGTATCTCCTCTACCAGCACGAGCAATACCGCGACGCGGCGGTGGTCGGAGCGTTTCTGACGTACAACTCGCCGGGATCGGAGATGGGACTGCGGGGTGGACTCCTGGCACTGAATTCATTGCAGTTGTTACTGGTCGAAAATCCGGACAACGCTGCAGCGATGCGTCAACTCGCTCGACTCGGAAAGTACCTGACGAAGACCTGGCCGGATGATCCCGAGGCGGCAGCGGCCCAAGGGGTGATGGTCAAGCTCGCCCTCCGGGCCGATCAATGGGATGAATCCCGCAAGCTAATCGATCAAATGCCCGCCGGGCCCGAGCGAGCGTCCTTTCAACGTTTGATGGGCCAATTGCTTTGGAACAAGTCGATTCAGACGCGTCAGGATGGCGATGATGCCGAAGCGGATCGCCTTCTCGTGGACGCGGCGAAGGAATTGACCGCGGGATTGGAGGGGATTCCCGGAAAACTGGCCCGCCCCGAAGCGATGAAGGCTGCACTGGTTCTGTCAAAGGTTCAACTCAAACAAGGCGACATTCAGGCTGCCTACAGCACCCTCGAGAATGAAAAGTTTGGCCCGGTTGTCTTGATTGATCGCCTGGGGCCACCCGACCCGGAGTTCCCCAGTGATCTCTACAGCACGCAGCTTCAGGTTCTGGTCCAACGGATGACCACCGAAGGCGGCGACACCAAGGCGATGCTGGATCGGGCCAGTGAGGTGATGGAGAAGCTGCGAGACAGTATTCAGGGCCCGGATGCCCAAGATGAGCTCACGCGAATCTACATCTTGATGGCCCGCGATATCCGCGAGCAACTCGATGATGCAGCGCCTGCCAAGAAAGCGAGACTCGTGGAAGCGTTTCGCGTGTTCCTGGACCGCATTTCGACGACGACCAATGACCCGGCCACGTTGAAGTGGGTCGCGCAGACCTTGATGGATCTAGCCGAGGCGTCGATGCCCCCCGGGGCCACTCAGGCCAAGGGGTTGGCGGCGGATCTGCTGACCACCGCGGTGCAGACCTTCAAGCGTTTGGGAGAGCAGGCGGCGGACGAATCGATGGTGGTCGATTTCCAGACGGGTCGTGCCCAGAGGATGCTTGGAAACTACAAGCAGGCGATCAACACCTTCGAAGCGTTGCTCAAAGAAAAGCCAACGATGCTCGACGCGCAAGTGGAGGCGGCTCTCGCGTATGAACAGTGGGCGGCGACCGCGCCGCCAAAATTTGCCTCCAAGGTCTACGACGCTGCCTTGGCCGGCGCACGACCCGATGCCAAGGGCAAGAAAGTCATTTGGGGATGGGGCAAGATCTCTCAGGAGACGAGCCGAAGTCCCAAGTTTCGCGATCGATTCTTCAATGCACGCTATCACGTCGCACTTTGTCGGTTTCTGTCCGGAAAGGCGGAAACGGATCCGAATCGCAAGCAGCAGATGGTTGAAAAGTCGGTCACCGATATCACTCGCGTCGCCGCCCTCTATCCCGAGTTGGGTGGACCGGAGCAGCGTGCCAAGTTCGATGCCCTGTTGCGTTTGATTCAGAAAGAATTGAAGCAGCCCCAAGTTGGTTTGCCGCCGCTGCCGAATTGAAACGGTAAACGCTCATGCTCAAGTGGGCGGTAACGGCTTTTCGAAGAGACTCCTCACATCCGCCAACACTCACGACGACAATTGCACTCATCACTCACGCCAATGAATATGAACGTGATCTCCAACACGATTCGCTTCCTCGGAATCGCCGTCTTGATCGTGATCGGGTCGACAACGGCGTCGGCCCAACTTGACCGCGTGTACGACAAGTCCGGTGATAATGTCAGCGGGACCGTTACCCAGGTCAGGAAGGAGGGGGTCGTGCTGAAGCGGGGTGGCAGTACCCAGGAGTTTGTTTCGGGCGATATCTTGAAAATCCTGCACGAGGGTGATCCGTCGGCTTTGACCAAAGGGCGCGAGTTTGCGCTCGACGGTCAATACGAACAGGCGCTCGACGAGCTGAAAACGATCAATTTCGACTCGCTGCCGCGGGAGGTGATCAAGGCGGATGCGGCCTTTTACTTGGTATTCAGCGAGGCGAATTTGGCGCTGGCAGGCAAGGGCTCCAAGGAGGAGGCGGCTCGAAAGCTGTTCGCGTTCGCCGCCAGGTATCGCGACTCGTGGCATTTCTATGAGGCGGCGAAACTGTTGGGAGACTTGTCGCTTGCGCTGAACGATACCGGCAGGGCGATGACCTACTACCGATCGCTGATGAATGCCCCATCGGAGGACACCCAAGTCGAATCGATCTACCTGCAGGGCTTGGTGAATCTGAAAAAAAATGAGAACGAAGCGGCGTTAGCCGAGTTTGAAAAAGTAATCGGACGCAATGCACAGTCGACCCGAACGGCGAGATTGCAGACCCTGGCAAACGCCGGCAAGGCGGTGGCGATGGCCCAAAGCGGGGACGCCGAAGCGGCTTTGGAACTGGTCAAGCGTTTGATCGCTGACCTGAATCCCACCGATGTGGAAATGGCAGCGAGGATTTACAACGCGCAAGGAGCGAGTTACGAAGCGAGCGGGGATACCGAGGGAGCGGTCATGGCGTACCTGCACACCCATTTGATGTTCTCGTTGCAGCCCGATGCGCACGCCGAGGCACTCAAGCGGTTGGTCGAGTTGTGGCCCCAGGTCGGCAAGCCGGAACGGGCGGCGGAGGCTCGCAGCGAGTTGCAGCAACGGTATCCTGGTTTCTGACCGGGAAGGAGAACCGGAGTTGAACGTCGGGCGTCATACTTTTCCCAGCTCCCCTGTTTTTCCCATATGACCCGCGCAGCCTGATCGCGGGTGCTGTTCACCCTGATTTGCTAGGTTATTCTGAGTTCACCAAGGGATTCACCGCGACGAGAATCGGTTCACCCTTGGCCTCCCTCCATCACTTTTCTTCCGGAGAGCTTTGTCGATGATCGACGCTTGCGGTTCGCTCTTGCTCCCTTTTGATCGTTCGCCCGCACCAACGGGCGTCCGTCGTCGATCCTGGCTTCGCATCCTGTTTCTTGCCCTCGGCATGCTTTGCGGATTCGGCGGCTGGGAAACGACCTACGCTCAAGACGAAGCGGATGAATTCGCGGCGGAATTTGGTGGTGAGGAAGCGGCCGCCCCTGCCGAGGAGCCCGCGGCTGCCCAACCGGACGCCGCCCCGGCCGAGCGCGCGTCGTCCGCGGGCTCGGTGAAGAAGAAGACGTTGCTTGGCTGGGTCTACGAATCCCTGGGCATTGGCTACTTGGTTGTGTTTCTCGCCCTCTCGGTGAGCCTCGTTTCGTTGTTTGTGATGAATATGTTGGCGGCGCGACGAGATACGCTTTGTCCGCAAGAATTGGTTGACAACTTCGAAGAGAAACTCAACGAGAAAGATTTTCAGGGCGCCTATGACATGGCTCGCACGGACGAATCGGTTTTGGGTCAGGTGCTGTCGGCCGGTTTGGCGAAACTGTCGCGCGGATACAACAAGGCGCTCGAAGGCATGCAGGAGGTCGGTGAGGAGGAGAGCATGAAGCTTGAACACCGTCTCAGTTACATGGCGTTGATCGGAAATCTGAGCCCGATGATTGGTTTGTTCGGGACCGTGCACGGGATGATTGCATCGTTCCAGGTGATCGCCGTCAGCGAGGCGACTCCCAAGCCGGCGGAGTTGGCCGAAGGGATCTCCACGGCCCTATTCACGACGCTCATCGGTTTGGCGGTAGCGATCCCCGCGATCGCCGCCTACAACCTGCTCCGCAATCGCGTTTCCCGGTTGTTGCTCGAGGTTGGAGTGACGAGCGAGAATCTGATGAGTCGTTTTGAAGACGTGCAGCCGCAAGGGGCGAAGAAATAGATGAGGGTCAAGTCAAAGAAAGTTGATTTGGCCGAAGGCGATTTGACGCCGATGATCGACATGGCGTTTCAACTGATCGCCTTCTTCATGGTGTTGATCAACTTTGCCCAAACTGAGTCGAACGATCGGGTCAAGCTGCCGAGTAGCCAGTTGGTCAAGCCACCCGAGGCGCCTCTGGAATTTCCCATCATCCTGCACGTGGCACAGGATGGCGAGATCATTTTGGGTGGTGATGACTACACGCCCGAGACGCTGCGGGTTGGGCTGCAGCGGGAGATCGCGGTCATCCGGGCGGAAGGCAAGTCGGTCAAAGATGCCAACGTGGTGATTCGCGCCCACAAGGACACCGCCGCTGGCGATGTCCAAGAGGTGATTCGAGTGGCCCAGGAGCAGCAGTTGGAGAACTTCGCCCTGCGGGTCAAGGAGGATCGATCATGAAGATCCGGAATCGCGAAGAGGCGATGGGGACCCAGTTGAACATGACCAGCATGATTGACATCGTCTTTCTGCTGCTGATCTTCTTTGTGATGACCTTCAAGATCGTCGAGCTGGAGGGGGATTTCACGGTTCGAATGCCGCTGGCCGGCAGCGACTCGGTGGCCATGGATCCGACCGATTTACCGCTGAAATTGCGAATGCGGGCCGACGAACAGGGACGCCTCGCCTCGATCTCGCTGAACGAAATCGACCTCGGGACCGACTTTGATCAGTTGCGAGCCAACGTGGTGTCGTTGATCGGCACGTCAACACCGATCGAGGGTGACGAGGGCCCCGAAATCGAAATCGATACCGACTATAACCTTCGTTACGAGCACGTGATTGCGGCAATTACGGCCGTGAGCGGGTACAAAGACGGCAACCAAGTCGTCAAACTGATCGAAAAGATCAAGTTTGCCAAGCCACGCCGTTAACCGTGATCCTACTGCTCGATAATTACGACTCCTTCGTGCACAACCTGGCCCGGTACTTCCGTCGGTTGGGTTGCGCAACGCATGTCGTTCGCAGTGACGAGATCGACGCGGCGAGTTGTATCCGCCTGGCGCCCGATGCGGTCGTGATTTCTCCCGGGCCGAAGGGACCACGCGAAACCGGTTGCTCGATCGAGCTGGTGCGCCGTTTGCCGGTTCGCACGCCTGTGCTCGGTGTTTGCTTGGGGCATCAGGCGATAGCGGTGGCGTTCGGCGGCGAGGTGGTTCGCTGCGGGCCGCGGCATGGCATGTCGAGTCTGGTCACTCACGATGGCAGCGATCTGTTTGCCGGTCTGGCTTCGCCGCTGCAGGTTGGTCGCTACCATTCCTTGGCCGTCGACGCCGAACGACTTCCCGCGGAGTTGCGGGTTAACGCGCGGAGCGAAGATGGGATCGTGATGGGAATCCGGCATCGCACCCGGCCCGTGTTCGGTGTTCAATTCCATCCCGAGTCGGTATTGACCGACGACGGCCTGGAGTTGTTGAGGAACTTTGTCGGCCTGACCCGATCAACGGCATTGCGAACCGTTGCCGAGGGAATCGGCTATGGTTGCGACCAACTTTCGCAGTGGGACTGATCCCGATCGTCCGATGGACTCAAAGTCACCGGCCGGCCCGCCGCTCGTTTTGTCACGCCGCTCGTTCAGTCACACCGGTCGTTTTGTCACGTCGAGGTTCGTGGACTCTCGATGGACAACTTGATTACGCTTGAAACCCGTCCGCCGATCTTGTCACAGCTTGCTTCCTCATGGTGATTCTGGAATCGATCGTTTCTTCAGTCGATGGCAACGGCCGCATCAATCTTGCTCCGATGGGGCCGGCCGTCTTGTCTGGTAGGCTCGAGGATCCGGATGCGGAAGTGCGTTTCCTGCTTCGCCCCTTTCGCTCGTCGCGCACCTATCAAAACCTAATCGAGACTCCGAGGGCGACGATTCACGCAACGGACGATTCGCTGTTGTTCGCTCAAGCCGCGATCGATGCACTGTCCGACCGACAGATCAGGCAGCGGGTGGATCGACTGCGGCAGACCGATTGGTGGCCGCTGAACGACTGTCACCGCTGGTTCGCCGTGGAGATCGAGTCGGTGGGTGGGAACGACCTGCGGTCCGAGATGCCGTGCCGCGTCGTGGAGAGCGAAACGATCCGGCCGTTCTTTGGCTTCAATCGGGCACGTCATGCCGTGATTGAGGCGGCCATTCTGGCAACGCGCACGCACCTGATCTCGGCCGAACAGATTCAAGCGGAACTGGCGCGCCTGCGCACGCTGGTCGACAAAACCGGTGGCGCCGCCGAACATGAAGCTTTCGATCTTCTTCAAGTGACCATCGATGAGCGACTAGCCGCCAGCCCCTGAATCGTTCCAATAACCCGGTCAACGCGGGGCGATTCGGGTCGTCACCGGTTCGCGACTGCACTTTGGTCTCTTGAATACCGTCGATCCGTTTGGCGGAGTCGGTCTGATGATCGATCATCCCGAAACGGAAGTGGTTGTTTGCGGTTCGAGGGAGTTCCAATGCAGCGGACCCGATAGCGAACGTG
>JARFQX010000568.1 GCA_029287555.1 Rubripirellula sp.
CTACGCGTTTGCGGCCCGCGATGGCAAGTTCCTGTGGTCCTACCGCGTGGGTCCGAGCAGCGAGCGATTGCCCGTCTATGATCGGCTGATCTCGGCCTGGCCCGTCTCGGGTGGAGTGGTTGTTGATGGTGACACCGTTTACGCGGCGGCCGGCATCACACACTACGACGGCACACACGTCGTCGCAGTCGATGCGGCGACGGGTGAATTGAAGGCTTCTAATCGCGACTCGGGCACGCTGGAAGAAGAAGTCAACAATGGCATCAGCATGCAGGGCGAGATGAGCATTGTTGATGGCGAGCTGCGATTTCTTGCTGGCGGAGTCTACGAAACCGCTCGATATGACTTGGAAACACTCCAGTGCCTGAACGAACCGGTTGCCCAAGTCAATTCGCAGTACCGGACCGCGTTCTATCCGTACTATCCGGAATACGGCAAGTACGTTTCACTGGACCATCGATGCGCCGACGGATGCCAACTGAGTCACGATGCAAGTTACGAAGGTAGCCAATTCGTGAACCTTGCAAGAATTCCCGCCCTGCCGCCGGGCGCCTCGCAACCGCCAAAGGAAGCAGCCCGCTGGGTTCGACGTGGCGGCAAGATGCCCGATCCGATCTGGCAGGATAAGGTTGACCGTCGCTTTACCGCATTCGTTGTCAATGACGAGACGATTCTCGCTGGCGGGCATCCCGATCTGCAGGAGGACTCGCCATTCCTGGTAGCGATCAATGCGACCGACGGAAGTGACCAGTGGATCGCGCCGCTCCCTTCACTTCCCGTCAAAGGGGGAGTCTCGATCGGTCACGACGGGCGGATCTTCGTGACGATGGAAAGTGGTCAAATGCTCTGCTTCAAGCCGATTCCCTGAGGGAGCATTGGTATCTACGTACGATCGAGCAGCAAAGAGTCACCCTCTGGGCAACACCGTAGCGGATTTCTTTTGTAACCCGACGCGTAAGCGAGGAAAATCTGATCTTGACTCATGCCTCGCCAACGCGTTTTGAAGTTGCGCTATTTCAGCCCGGAGGGCGATACAGGTAATGCCGGTGCCGATAGGCACCGGTCGACAGTGTCTTAACAGCCATTAGCCCGGAGGGCGAGTTGATTTGTGCAGATACCAATGCTGAGCAAGCGAGTCGTATTCTTGTTTGAACTCCCACGTTCGCCAACAGTTGCGTGTATCCGTACCGCGGTTCCCGTCCGCTCGACCTTTCTCGAAACCAGATTCCTCCCGATTACCATTCGTCACCAATGCAAGCTGCGCACCTTTTTATATGCCGACCTCTGACTTTACGACGACTCTTGCTGCTCGCGGCGCAAGTGCTGGTCGTCCTGCCCTCCCGAGCAGTCGAGCCGCCGCGGGTCCTCGACGAAGGATGGCAAATTGAACTGATCGCATCGGAGCCGGGCTTGGTAACGCCAACGGGTTGTTGCTTTGACGATCAAGGCCGCTTGCTGGTGATCGAGTGTCACACGCACTTTCCGCCGGATGAGTATGACGGGCCGAAACAGGACCGCATCTTCCTCTTTGATGACTCAGACGGCGATGGCGTGCTCGATCGTCAGCGACTGTTTTATGAAGGGGGCTCGGCGACCATGGGGCTTTGCCGGCTCGCTGATGGATGGATCGCGGTCGGCTCGCGAAGTGAAGTGATTCGCATTCGCGACTCCAACGGGGACGACAAGGCCGACGAGCGAGAAGTGCTGGTATCGCTGCGTACCGAGCAAACGTACCCTCACAACGGCCTGACTGGTCTGGCCATCGGACCCGATGGTTGGTTGTACATTGGTCAAGGCGAAAACCTGGGCGACCCGTACAACCTTGTCGCGGCCGACAGCAGCAACCAGATCGGCGGCGGCGAAGGGGGAAACATCTTTCGTTGTCGTCCCGATGGGAGCGATCTCGAACGCTACGCAACGGGATTGTGGAATCCTTTCGGTTTGTGTTTTGATTCCCAGAAGCGATTGTGGATGGTCGGGAACGATCCCGATGCGATGCCTCCGTGTCGATTGCTGCAGATTGTTCCCACCGCCGACTATGGCTTTCAATTTCGGTTTGGCCGGGCCGGCACCCATCCGCTGCAATCTTGGAATGGCGAGCTGCCCGGGACGTTGCCCATGGCGGCCGGAACCGGGGAAGCGCCCTGTGCCGTTGTTCCTCTCGGCGATCGACTTTGGGTCAGCAGCTGGGGCGACAATCGGATCGAGACCTATCGGCTCAGTCCGCAAGGCGCTTCGTGGACGAGTCAAACTGAGGTCGCCGTGCAGGGCGATGCAAGCTTCCGGCCCGTGGGGATGTCGATTGCGGACGATGGTTCCATCTACGTGACCGATTGGGTCGACCGTAGCTACCCCGTCCATCGCAAGGGAAGACTTTGGCGTTTAAGTCGTGCGTCTGACGTTCCAATAACCGACGTGCCAGCAACCGACGCGGCACTTCCGACGAGAACCGAAGCGGAAATCGTTGCCCACAAACTGCAAGCCGATGAAGGGACGTCGGTCGACGACCGGATCGCGGCACTTGAGGATGACGATCCTTTTCTCCGCCAAGCGTCAATCGCGGGTTTGATTTCAAGTGGCCAGCTCAAGTCGGTTGAACGCAAAGACGCCTTGTCGCCGCGACAACGAGTGGGACTACTTACTGCATGGCGTTGGCTCGAGCTTGCCTCGCCCGAGAACGTCTCCACCGCAGAACGAAAGCGATGGATCGACTGGGGCCTCAACGATGACTCCCAAGACGTCGTGATGGCGGCGGTGCGGTGGGCGACCGAACGCGGACTGAACGAATATCTCGACACGATACGCGGTCTGCTGCGGCGACCCTCTTTGTCGCCAAGAACATTTTCCGCTGTGATTGCTTCGATCGCCTACTTGGAGACTGGATCGGCGTCGAGCGGCCGCCGGGATCCGCAACGGGAGCGACTGTTGTATCAGTATGCTGCGAATCCCGACCATTCGCCCGAGACTCGAGCCTTGGCGATACGCATGTTGCCCGGGGAGACAGAGGACCCGACTAGCGATGAACTTGCGCAGTGGCTCGTCAACACTCGCGATCGAGAACTGGGCATCGAAATCGTGAGGTTGTTGTCCGAGCGCGGCGATCAAAACACGTTCGATGTTCTCGCCTCGATTGCGAAGAACGACACGATTCCCGAACAAACACGGGCCGACGCCTTGGCCAGTCTCTCCAAAGTTGCCGGCCAATACGCGCGGGTCGTCAATTCGCTTTCATTGCCCAGTCAGCCCGACGCACTCCGTGATGAAGCCAGAAGAATGAGTCGCCGCACCTGGATGCGCGAACCGCAACGCCCGTCGAAAACCGATCTCGATGCGTGGGCCGAGTTGATATCCGACGGTGGAAATCGCGACGCCGGGCGACGAGTCTTCTTTCGGGCCACCTGCGTTAACTGTCATGCCTACCAGGGTCGAGGGGCGACGACCGGTCCCGATCTCAGCACACTGAGCGGTCAAATGACGGCGAGACGATTGATGGAGTCAATCCTCGAACCAAGCAAGGAGATCGGCCCACTGTACGTCCCCTGGCGAGTCCTCCGCAGCGATGGGCAAATCCTGACCGGCTTGAAGCTCGATGCCTCCGGTGTCGGCCAAGCCGTTCGATTCCAGGGCGCCGATGGAATGATCTTCGAAGTTTCACTCGAAGAGATTGAAGAACAGGAACCGATTCGCCAGTCAATCATGCCGACCGGATTGGAACAAACGATGTCGATTCAGGAACTGCGCGACTTGGCCGCGTTCTTGATCGGCGACAACGCCGAGTAACTTGGAACCCATAGGTCCGTCGATCAATCCTCGAGCGCCTCCTTGATCAACGCATCAAGATTCATCCGGCCAGCCCCAATCGAATCCATCACCGAATCGTGTAAGGTCCGTTCGTCGTACTGCCGCACCCTGGCCAGAATGAGTTTGATTTCTTCATCGGTGTGCCCTCGTTCCTTGAGCAGTTTGATGAGTGCGGCCTGGTCTTCGCTTGAAGTCATGATCGGCGTACCAGCTTGGGGTCGGAGGAAGCATCGCGGAAACACTTACGATAATCTCAACGTTCCGTGATGCGGTAGAGTCGGCTTGCGGTTCGAAAGTAGACGGAGTCATTCGCGACCGAAGGTGTCGACCATGTCATCTCGTCGATCTTATTGGTGTCGCGCACCTCAAACTCGGGACCTCCCGCTAGCACGTAAGTGGTTCCACCGGTGTCGACGCAGAACACGTTGTTATCACTGACCCACGGTGAAGCCCAAAAGGCGCGAGCACCGGGAATTCTCGAGCGATAGGCCTCCTCGCCCGTCTCGGCATCAATGCAGTGCACGACCCCGGCCCGCCGCTCAAGCAGATAGAGGTGGCCCTGGCAAAGGACGGGAGATGCCATTTGGATACCTGATCGAGCCACTTTCCAGATGACGTATTCGCTTGATGTTTCGCCCTCGGCCGGCGAGATGTCACCGACCCCGCCCGGTTTGATCGCAAACAGATAACCGCCTCCGTCGTCCGCGCCGCCGCGATTGCGAAACTCGGTTCCCACATACAACCGATCCCCCACTGCCAAGGGCGTCGCCGAACTCCGCCCCTTCTCCATGTCGAGTTTCCAAAGCAACGTTCCATTCTCCGGGTCGTACGATCGGTAGACCATGCCACCGACGATCAATTCGTTGCGAAGACTGTTTTGCCAGACGATCGGAGAGCTGTACTGAGATCGCTCGTCACGATTGACTCGCCACACTTCTTCTCCCGTCTTCGCATCAATCGCAATCAGAAAAGAGCTCTCTTCATTGTCCACCTGCACGAACAATTTTTCGTCGAAGAGCACCGGTGAGCTGGAGGTGCCCCATCCGGCCCGCATCTCGTAACTCCCGAGGTCTTTCTCCCAGATCGGCTCGCCCTCCATGTCGTAGCAGTACAATCCCGTCATTCCAAAGTAAGCGTAAACTCGCTTACCATCGGTGATGGGTGTTTCCGTCGCGTAGGTGTTGGAACTGTGTCGTGGCATCGTCGGCGAACCTTCGCGGGCCGTCCGGCGCCACAGCTCTTCGCCGCTGCGGGCGTCAAGGCAAATCACTTGCCAGCGATACTTCACCCGCGTCAGGTCATCGCGGCGCGATCCACCACCACCGGTGTATTCCACCGGACCGGTTGCCGATTCGTCCCCCGATCCCGCGGGCACCGCCGTGGTCAGGAACAAACGGTCATTCCAGATCACCGGACAGGACCAGCCCTCCCCTTGAACTTCGATGGACCAGGCGACGTTCTTCTCCTCGTCCCAAGTCTCCGGATGACTTGACCGAGCGAC
>JARFQX010000575.1 GCA_029287555.1 Rubripirellula sp.
GGGCGAGGTGAAGGAATGACCACTAGCGAGTATCTTGTGCAGTGGTTGACCCGCTGATGCGAAGCCCACGCTCTGACAAACCCTCCCGACTTCGGCCCCGCAGGTATCCATGGCTGACTCCGCCCGAGACACGATTTACCAAGCGATCGCCTCGATCCGCCTCATCGATCCCCACACGCACATCAATCCGCACCGTCCCGCGTCGAGCACGTTGGCGGATCTGCTCGGCTATCACTACTACACCGAATTGGCACACTCGGCCGGGATGGCCAAGGAAGCGATCGAGGAACCGGGCATCGAGCCACGCGAGCTGGTCGGTCGCCTGGTCCACAACTTGTCGCCGATCGAGAACACCGCACAGTACAGCTGGCTGGTCGCGATCTGCCGAATGTTTTTTGATTTCGACGGCGATCGGATCGATTCGTCCAACTGGGAGGCTGTCTACGAGTCAGCCGAGAGCCGCATGGAATCGGCCGATTGGCCGCAAACGGTTTTAGATCAGAGCAATGTTGAAGCGGTTTTCTTGACCAACGATTTTGACGACTCGCTCTCCGGCTTCGACACCGAAACGTACATCCCCTGCCTGCGCACCGACGACCTTGTTTTTCACCTGGCCAAGTTACCGACGCAGCAGCGACTCGCCGCGTGCAGTGGGATCGAACTTGACGGCTCCCTTTCCACGCTTCGCCAAGCGCTACGTCAGAGGTTCGAGCACTTTGTGTCCAACGGTGCTCGGGCTTGCGCGATTTCGCTTCCACCAAGTTTCGAGCCCAAACCGGTCACCGATGGGAGAGCTCAAACGGCACTCGATTCGGTGCTTCGCAAGGGCCCGTTAGCAGACGCGACGCATCAGGCGGCGCTCTCTCGGCGCGTCTTCTGGACACTGGCCGAGTTATGCGATGAGTTTGGGATCCCGTTTGACCTGATGATCGGTGTCAATCGCGGTGTCTACGCGGGCGGTGTCTACCAGGGTCAAGACCTCTACGACAGCCGCGTCTCGTTGATTCAGTACCGGGAACTTTTCAACGCGTTCCCGAGTGTGAAGTTTCCGATTTCAGTATTGGCGAGCGTCACGAACCAGGAACTCGTCAGTTACGCGTGGATCTTTCCCAACGTCGTCACCAACGGGCATTGGTGGTACAGCAACACGCCGTCCTTCATCTCTCGTGATGCAGCGGCGCGTCTGGAAGCGGTTCCTCGGACCAAGCAGATTGCCTACTACAGCGACGCTTACAAGCTCGAGTTCGTGTGGCCGAAGTTTGACATGTATCGACGCGTGCTCGCTGGAATCCTGGCGGATCACTTCGTTAGCCAAAATGGTTGGAGCGAGGAGCGGGCGATTGAACTCGGTCAACAGGTTTTGCGTGACAACGTCGATGCAATCTTCCCCAAACCGGAGAAGCCTTCCGTTGCATCGGAAAGTGACGGCGCGCAGCCCGCTTGGCAGGAAGACCAGCCCGCTTGGCAGGAAGACCAGCCCGCCTGGCAGGAAGATCAACTTGGCACATTGGAAACGGCCGAATCGATCAGCGGGGAACGACTCGAACCCGACCTGCCCAGCGATCCTCTGCCAAGTGAAGACGAGATCGATGCGGTGGAGATTGCGGATGTCGAGTTGCGTGCTCAGGGACTCGAAACGGTTGGCATGGATCGTGAGTCGATCGAACAGCAGATCGAAGATGAGCCGATCGAAGTTGACGATTTGTTCGGCGAGGAAGACGAGTCGACGCCTTCGATCCGAATGCTACGCGGCGAGCAATCCTTTTCCACCGATGAAGAGTCGCTCCGCCTTCGGCCTGACCCGGTCACCGGCGAGTTGATCTTCAACCCCGCAAATTCGGAGGACGCGGAATCGGATGATGCGAAAGATATCGACGAGCCAGGCGGCGGGGAGAACCTTGACCCCTCCGAGAGCGAAGACGACCGGCGTTGATCTTCCTGATCTGTCCGCCAACGAGTCACTCGCCGCCGTACTTCCTGACTCGCATTCGCGGGCATCCATGGTTTGATACCATTATCGCTCACCCAGGTCTTTCCGTTCGGCAATGATTCGGTTGATTGCATTGAGCATCGCCAGGATCGTGCTTTCCACGCTGTCGGTACTGACGCCGACACCGCGGTAACTGTTGCCCTTGTACTCGACCTCCAGATTCACTTCGCCGATGGCGTCGCGGCCCAGGGTGGCACTTCGAACTCGAAAGTCCTTGCAAACCAATGCGATCCCCGTGATTTTCTCAACGGCCCAGAAGGCCGCATCGATTGGACCGTCTCCCTGTTCAACGCACTCGGTGGTCTCCTTGTCCCCGTGCCTGAGTGTCAACTGCACGTGTGGCGAACGTGACTTCCCGCTGGTGACCTCGTAATCGACCAGCGCCCATTGCTCCTCGACGCTACCGCTGATCTGCTGTTGAACCAACGCGATGATATCGCCGTCGTAGATTTCCTTCTTCTTGTCCGCCAACAACTTGAACTGCTCGAACACCTGCTGCAATTGCTCTCCAGTGATCGTGAAGCCCAACGTCTTGGCACGATCGGCCAGCGCGGCGCGGCCACTGTGCTTGCCCAACACGAGATCGGTCTTGGAAAAGCCAACTTCCTCCGGCTGCATGATTTCGTAGGTGCTACGTTCTTTGAGCATGCCATCCTGGTGAATGCCGGACTCGTGGGCGAAGGCGTTGCGCCCG
>JARFQX010000584.1 GCA_029287555.1 Rubripirellula sp.
TCAAGGTGGCGACAGTCTTGTGATGCGGCGACGCGGCCATCCCAATAGTCCTTAGAATGCTGGCGCAATCAGGGCGACGATTCGTTGGCACACTAGGAGCTCACGGCGTTGCACAGCAAGGGCAATTCACGGCCGGGAAGCTGGAAAATGGTTTTAACACAAACGAGGGTGGATTCCCTCCGAGGTCAGGTTCCGGCGTTGAAATAGCTCGTCGCGGGCAAGCGGGCCGTCTTCTTCGATGGTCCGGCCGGTACCCAAGTACCTCAAAGCGTGATCGAAGCGATCAGCCATTACCTGGTCGAACACAACGCCAATCACGGCGGCGTGTTTGCCACCAGCATCGAAAGCGATCGGCTGCTCGACCAGGCCCACCAGGCCGCCGCGGACCTGTTGGGAACGCCCGATCCGCAAACGGTCTCGTTCGGGGGCAACATGACGACGCTGACCTTTGCGCTCTCTCGCGCGCTTTCGCGTCACTGGCGACCAGGCGATGAAATCGTGTTAAGTCGACTCGAGCACGACGCCAATTTTTCTCCCTGGGTGCTCGCCGCCAACGATCGGGGCGCGACGGTTCGGTATATCGATTTTGCCCCCAACGACTGCACGCTGAATATCGATCAATACGCCCACTCAATCACCGACCGCACGCGACTGGTTGCCGTGGGTTGCGCCTCGAATGCCGTCGGCACGATCAATCCCGTCAAACAGATCTGTCGATGGGCGAAGGACGCGGGCGCGATCTCGTTCCTGGATGCGGTTCACTACGCGCCCCACGCGAGCATGGACGTCGCAGATTGGGATTGCGATTTCCTGGTTTGCAGTGCCTACAAGTTCTTTGGCCCCCACGTGGGCATCATGTACGGGCGTCGCGAATTGCTTGAATCGATTCAGCCGTACAAATTGCGACCGGCGCCCGATGACCTACCGGGTCGCTGGATGACCGGGACTCAAAATCACGAGGGCATCGCTGGAACGCTGGCCGCGATCGACTATCTCGCCGGAGTCGTTGATGAGGGTCAACGCGAGGGTAACTCGCGACGCTCGGCACTGGTGCAATCGTTCGACCAGATTCGTACCTACGAGCACCGCCTGCTGGTCCGGCTGCTCAACGGACTGGGGCAGAATCGATTGGTGAAGGTTTGGGGGATCACCGACCCGGAGCGACTCGACCAGCGTCTTCCCACCGTTGCGATCACGCACCGCGACCGCTCGGCGCGTGAGGTAGCCGACGCCCTCGCAGCGGCGGGAGTTTTCGTCTGGCACGGCAACTACTATGCGCTTCCGGTCACCGAGGCCCTGGGCGTGGAACCGGCCGGGATGGTGCGGATCGGACTGTGTCACTACAACACCGCCGCCGAGGTCGATCGATTGCTCGAGACGCTCGACCAAATCCGGCGTTAGAGCGCGCTACCCGGACTCACCACAGGTCATCCGGAGAAACGACGCGGTCGTAGACGGCGACTTCGTCGATCCGACCTTCCCAGTTGGAATCCCCATCACTGCGGCCGCCGATGAAACAGCTCGCGATGCTGGACGCCATGGCGGGCAGCTCCGCATCGATCTCAGGTTCTCGGTTGCCGTCGAGGTAGACGCGCACGCGGCTGGGCTCCGAAATCAGGACGACGCGGTGCCATCTCCATCGTTCCAACTCGGTCGCCCCCACCAAGGGTTCGTGATGGCCTCGCTGGACGAGCAAACGACCGGGGCGCGTTGCGGTCCCGCCGAGGCCAAGATGCTCCCCGGCAAAACTGGTCGACGCGGCATGATCGCGGGAGAAGAGCCAGCCGGTGGTTTCCCTGGCTTCAATCGGCATCCCATTCCACACCTGCATGACGACGGTGTACGTATCACGAAGGCTATCCAGGCGGGCCCGCATCCGCCCACCGGCGAAATGGACGCAGCGATTGACGTCACCCTCGGCCGTGAAACCGAAGGCCTTCGGTCCCTCGAGGTAAAAACAGACGCCCGGCTCGTAGATTCCGTCTCGATGGTGCGGTGAATGATCGATCGCGGCCGGCGCTTCCATTTCCGACAACCTCCAATAAGCCACCGGACCGGCAGCGAGCAACCGTTCCGCCGCGATGCCGACGCTTTGCACGTCCTGGCGCCGGGGCTTTCCACAAACCTCCTCCAGCAGCCCCAACCCGGTCGCCACGATCCGCGGTTCCGCGGTGACTTCGAGGCCGGCCGAGCGGGCCGCCCAAGTGTTGTAGCCTCCCAGCTGATGCTGCTCGGGAGGTGGAATGTAGCCGTCGGCCCCGTTGGCCAATTCAATCACCATCGTTCGTTCAAGAGGGCTGCGGCGTTTCAGTTTGAATCCGGTCAGAGCGTAGGTTTCGTTGGGCGTCGTGGCGATCGCGATGTTGCCAATTCGAATCGCCTGGACCACGATCTCGGTGTGTTGCATCTGGTCCAGCAGCACTTGCTCGCGCGCGTAGACCTCGGTCCGATCCTTCGGCACGCCACCGTCCATCCCATCGACAACTTCCTGGGACCAATTCAGCAGTTGCTGGTTCGGCGTTCGGTACTTCATCGGCAGGACTGCCTGGGCCATCTCCAGGTCCGCGTGATCGACGTACTCAATCGAATCATAGATCTTCGCGGCGACCGACAACAAACCTTGCGCGTAGCCGTCGATCGTGATCGAATCGTCGCGGTTGGGCTGCATGTAGTCGCGCCGCCAAATATCACCGCTGCAACCGTGCGACATGATTCCCACCATGCTGCAACCGGGATGCTTCGACTCGACATATTCCTGCAGTCCATCGCAAAACAATCCGAAGTAATCGGCGCTGATCGGTTTGTCGGAAAAGTAGTGCATCGAGAAATTCGCCAGTGCCGCGATCGGCTCGCCCTCGACGGATTCAAAGGCAATGATCGAGAGTTCAGGATCCTCGGGTCCCGTCTCGCCCGTCACGTTCTCCAAGTCGCGGGCCGCGTGCATATTGGCGCGAACCGTGGGATTTCCAAATGGATCGAGGTCGAGACGATCCGGGCGGCGCACCCAACGCCGTAGCGCCGTGAAGTCGCCGGCGGGACCAGATCCCCAGCCGACCCGTGCCGGTTGCAGTCGGGCTTCGGCCGCGACCAGCGCCTCGGCGATCCGCTGTCGAATCAGCGGCACGTAGTTGGGATCTGCGTCCGTCCCCAGCGCCCCAAAGGCGGAAGGTGCCGTGTGAGTATGGGTTGCCGAAACCAAGATCCGATCGGGGCTCAACTTGGTGCGTGAAGCAGCAAGCTGTTTGGCATCATCGATTAGCATTCTCGGCAGCATGCAACTGTCCACCACCACGATCCCAATTCGTTCCTCGCCGTCGCTGAGAACGATCGCCCTCGCGTTGACTCGAGTCTTGACCGAATCAGCGGTGCGGGAAAGCATCCCACCATTAATCAAGACGGGAAGTTGATCCGGAGTCACATCGACAATCGCCGCACCCGCCATCAATTCGGCATTGGCCGGTCGTGCGCCGACACTGAATAAGCCGCCGCTGAACACCCCGACGCCGAACACGACGCAGACGAAGAACCGAAGCGAAACGGGCTCGGATCCTCTGGAGACGAGTCGGTTTGTTTGCGTTTCGGTTCGCGCCGCACAGGGTTCGCCCCCTTCGCAGGCGGGTCTAGAATGGGAGAGGATTTGTGTTGGAAAGGATGAAGACATGACGTTTTCAGATGGAAGGATCTTAGAGGCGGGGAAGCAGTTCTCGCAGCTAGCCAACAGGCAGCGATGCCGAGAACGTCACGACCTAATTTAACCGAATCTTCGCAGCAGGGCGGCGTCAGACTCCTTTCCTCGATCGCCTCCTCCCGACGGCCACCTGCGGAAAGGTCGTGTGGGATGCCCAATCGGCGCTTGCATTGCGAGGGCCTACAATTTCGTCTTCTTCGGATCCACGTTTCCCGATCGTCTCGATCATTTGGTTCCGCCGCTTTGCCCCCTTTCTCTGGTCCCGCATGTCCACGCGCCGACGCGCCCGCGAAATCGTACTGCAGCTTTTGTACGAAGCGGACATCAACGACACACGCGACACCGATTCGATGCGAGGCTTCATTCGCTCGAGGATGCAGGGCCGTCGGGCGCTGACCGAATTTGCCTGGGGACTGTTGCGTGGCACGTTGGAGAAACGCGAGGCGATCGACAGCCAGCTCGCGGAATTGGCAACCAACTGGTCGCTTTCACGTATGCCCGTGGTCGATCGCAATGTGCTCCGCTTGGGAGCCTACGAAATCATGTTTGCCGATACGCCGGACCGCGTGGCGGTCAACGAAGCCATCCTGTTGGCGAAACGCTATGGCGACACTAACAGCCCCCGGTTCGTCAATGGCATTCTCGATCGTTTGATGAAACTCGAGGATCCCGCCCCGGGTCGAGCCTTATGAAGTTGCGCTTTCGGCTGAGCCATTGGAAAATCGTAACCCGACGCGTCAGCGAGGGATGAGTCAAGATCGAATTCTCCTGGCTGACACGTTTTGAAGTTGCGCTTTTCAATAGCCCGAAGGGCGGCATATTCATTGTCCGTGTCGTTGGGCACCGGATTTCGTTTTCATTTTGCATGGCTAGCCGGGAGGTCGACACAATCGGAATTGGATCCGTCTTTGTGTCGCCCTCTGGGCTAATGGCTGTTAAGCTACTGTCGGCACCGGCATTACCTGGATCGCCCTCCGGGCTGAAATCCGGCATTACCAGTATCGCCCTCCGGGCTGAAATAGCGCAACTTCAAAACCCGGCGCGTGGGGGCACGAAGGACGAAGAACACGTATTAGAAGTCCGCTACGGCGTCGACCTCCGGGAGGAGCGACCGGCGAGATTATTCGTCAAATCAGCTCGGCGGCGGTTTGGCAGAGTCGTTTCGC
>JARFQX010000631.1 GCA_029287555.1 Rubripirellula sp.
CCCTAATACCTTGCGGCCCACCGATGGCGGGGCCGATCGTCGACGGTTGCCGACGAGGGTTGGTCCGAAGCCTTGCCCCAGTTTTGGGGGGCAATTCTCGGGTCCCCAAGCAACGCGTCAGCGTTCACTGCAAAGCGGAGATAGTTCAAATGGGATTGCGACACGTCGCACGCGCCGTTCACTCGATGGCCGTTCACTCGATGGCCCTGAGTTCTCTGGCACTCCTGGTCGGTTCGACGGCCGTGGAAGCCTGGGCCGCCGATGTTTCTGAGGGGGCTAATGTTCGCATTGCAACCTACCGGACGGCCGATGGCGAGGGCTATTTTGCGGCTTCGATTCAGCCTGCGGCTGACGAGGCGTTGATGGACGCGGTGCGCTCGGCGGGTGCCGATGTGGTGGTTGTCGTCGACACGTCGGCAACGCAGGTCGGTGAGTTTCGCCGTGATTCGATCGCCGCACTTCGGGCCGCGATCGGCAAGCTTCGCTCGCAAGACCGGGTGCGTGTGTTTGCGGCTGACGTGCGGGCAACCGATTTGAGCGACTCGTTCACCAGTGCGGATCAAGCTGAAGCTGCCATCGCCAAGCTGCAGAAGCGATTGCCGCTGGGCAACACAAATTTGATGACCGCGATTGATTTGGTTAGAGCGTCGCTTGTCTCTCAACCGGTTGGTCGCACGCGTTCGATCCTTTACGTCGGTGATGGCGCCGCGATCGATGCATTGGGCAACGAATCGAGGTTCGCCGCGATGATCGATGCACTGCGGGCAGATCGGATCGCCGTGCACAGTGTTGCAATTGGTGCGACCAAGAATATTGAACTGATGGGGATCCTGGCCAACCACACCGGTGGTGTCCTGGGCGTTGTGGGCGAAGGCTCAGGCGAAGACGCGATTTCGATTGCGAGTCAGGTTGGCGCCTCGGCCACGATGTCCCCGATCTGGCTTACCGAAGCGAAGCTGGTCGAAGGAATGCAGACGGTGCAAGCCGATCGTCTGCCTCCGTTGCGTCTGGATCGGGATTCGATTCTGATCGGCACGTTCCAGGGCGATGCGACGAGCGGACGACTGCGTTTGGCAGGAACCACCTCATCCGCCTCGGTCGAGATTGGTAGCGACGTGATGCTCGAGGCGAATCATCCCGACTTTGGGTTCCTGCCCGGTTTGGTCAAGCATGCATCGACCAGTCAAGGTTTGATGCTGCCGACGGCTGGGTCGGGCATGTTGCGTGAGACCGCCCGGGTGCTGGCCGCTCAGGCCGAGGAGCTTGTCCGCGCGGCCAACATGGCATTGCAGCAGGGCAACCAACGGGGGGCAAAAGCGGTTGTCGAAAAAGCCCGGGAAGCGGATGCGGAGAATGAGGAAGCGAAGAAGCTTGAAGAAATCACGGGAAATCGGCTGATCATCCAGAATCCCCAAGATCCGGTTGATGACATTTTTGGTGGTAGCAGCGACGATCCGTTTGGAGCTGCTGAGCCTGCGGCCCAGCCGCCAAGTGAGGATCCATTCGGCGCCGGTGGCGACGATCCGTTTGGTGGTGCCGGGGAGGATCCGTTTGGCGCTCCCCCCGCCGCTCAACCCCCCGCCGCTCAACCCCCGGCTGCCGCTCAACCCCCGGCTGCTGTCCAACCCCCGGCCGCGGCGCCTCCGGTGCGGCCCGCCCCTGTCAACCCGACGCCGCCTGCACCCGGCGCCTTTGGCGGCTTCGCCACGCCACCGGTTGGCGATGACGAGTTGATCGAACGACCGGGAGATCTGCTCGAGCGCGTGCAGGCCCAGCGTTCGATTGAGGAAGGTCGTTGGCGAGCTGAGGTCCGCAATCAACTTCGCGAATCCCAACGGATGTTGCGGTCCGATCCGATTGGCGTGGCGGGCTCGCTGAAAAGCTTGTTGTCCAATCTCGAGGCGGTTCCTGATATCAATCCTCAGCTTCGCAATGAATTGGCCTCGCAAGTCCGTGCTGCGATTCAAGTGGCAAGCCGTCGCGAAGCTTCCTACATGGAGACTCAGCGGAATCTGGAGCAGCAGGCCCAGGGCGCAGCGGCGACGGCTCGGCTGTTGGAAGACACGTTCCGGCGCGAGGCAACTCTGAAGACGCTCTCGCAGCAGATCAACGCGTTGATTGACGAAGGCCGGTATGAGCTGGCTTATGGCGAGCCGTCTTTGGAGTTCGCTGCACTGGCGGGTGACACCTACATGAACGACTCGGTCGCTGGCCATCACATCCCCGAGTTCACTTTGATGCTGTCCACGTACGATCGTGACCGACGCTACAAGCTGCTGCGAGAGCGCAACTTTGTCGATGCCTTCTCCCTGGTGCTGAAGTCAAACATTCCCTTCGTCGATGAGCCGCCGATCCAGTATCCCGATTCCGATTGGTGGCGACGGATGAGCCGTCGACGACTTGAGCGGTATGGGTCGATCGAACTGGTTGGCGACAACGAGACGGAACGGCGAATCGAGTCCGCTTTGAGCGATGAAACGAGCCAGAGCTTCGTCGAGCTGCCGCTCAGTGATGCGGTTCAGCAGATCAGCGATGCCCACGATATTCCGATCGTGATTGACAATCGCGCGCTGGAAGAAATCGGTTTGTCGGCCGAAGAACCGGTTAACATTTCGCTCAAGAACGTTTCGCTCCGTTCGTTCTTGCGACTGATGCTGCGTGAGAATGAATTGACTTACATGATCAAAGATGAAGTCATGCAGATCACGACCGAGGAAGCTGCCGAGCAGAATCTTGTCACCAAGGTCTACCCGGTTGGTGACCTCGTCGTTCCCGTGATGCAGCTCGGCGGTGGTGGCGGCATGGGCGGCGGCATGGGTGGCGGCATGGGTGGCGGCATGGGCGGCGGCATGGGCGGCGGCATGGGCGGCGGCATGGGCGGCATGGGCGGTGGCATGGGCGGCATGGGCGGCGGTGGAATGTTCGCCGTACCTGACGACCTGTCGATCGGTTCCAAGCAGTCCACGGACGTCCCGGCTGATGCCAAACCGGCTGCCAAGGCCAAAGCACCGGCTGCAGCGAACGCTCGTCCCATTCATTTGGAGATCCAAGAAGGTCAATCGCGTGACGACGCCTGGGAACAGTTCTACGCAGAGATTGAACTCGACTCGCCCGAAGACCTGGCCCTGCTTGATCGACGTATCC
>JARFQX010000638.1 GCA_029287555.1 Rubripirellula sp.
AAGAGGTACAGCCCCAATTGAAAGCTGATTCGGCATTGCTGGACTGTGACTTTGAGCAAGCTGACTGGTGGCGGCAGTGGGGACTCCGCGAACAACCCAGCAATACGTCGGTGGTTACCGGACTCGGATCCCACGGGGACCACGGGCAAATTTTGCAGGTGGTCGTGCGTAAAGGCCAGCACATGGGAACCAGCTTCGCTTACAAGTTTCGCCAGCAACTTGGCGAGGAGCCGGAGGAAATCTACCTGCGTTATGACATCAAGTTTGACGAGGATTGGCGGCACGCCGAATCGGGTGGCAAATTACCTGGCTTTGGTGGCACCTACGGTCGTGCGGGTTGGGGTGGACGGCCTGTCGACGGCTCGGACGGATGGTCCGCGCGAGGACTATTTGTCAGCCGCCGCGGTGGTGATTCCACCGACATCGGTTTCTACTGCTACCACGCTGACATGAAGGGCAAGTACGGCAGCCACTTTGAGTTCACACCCAAGCTGGTTCATGGTCGCTGGTACACGGTCAAGATGCACTGCAAGTTAAATACGCCCGGCGTCGATAGTGAGGGCTTCGATGGTGATCGTGGCAAGAATGACGGGGTGTTGCGCGGCTGGATCGATGGGCAACTTGCCTTTGAGAAGACCGATCTTCGTTTCCGCGATGTGGCGAGCCTGAAGATCGAAAACATCTGGATGAATGTGTATCACGGCGGTGCGACGCCGGTTCCTGACCAAGACATCCACCTGTACCTCGACAACGTGGTGATTTCGCGCGAGCCGTAGGCCGAGTGACTGTTCAGATTCCGATCGCGAGACTCGGGCGACTCAGGTAATTCCGGCGGCTACTTGCAGACGACGGAACGTCGATCGCTTCTTCACTTGGTGCTCCTGCATGCGGCGGAGGATGTCGTGCAGGATTCGCACGGTTTCGACGATGTTGGGGCCCTTGTTCAACATCACGCATTCGGCCCGCGCGCCCATTGCCGCGTCGGTGATTTCGGCCCGCGATGGTAAACCGGTCTTGGCCAGTCCTTCGAGCACCTGGGTGGCCCAAATCACTGGCATGTGAGCGGCCTCGGCCATCCAGAGGATCTCCTCCTGGACCTCGGCGAGACGTTCCCAACCGCACTCGACCGCCAAATCGCCTCGGGCAATCATGACTCCGGTGGCCGGGCTGCATCGCATCGCTTCGAGTAAAAGCAGCGGCAGATTTTCGAACGCCTGGCGGTTCTCGATCTTCAGGATCACGCCGAGATCGGGTTTGCCAAGTCGCTCAAGGTGTTCGTGAAGTTGTCGGACATCTTCGGGCCGGCGAACAAACGAATAGCTGACCACGTCCGCATTGGCCGCAATGAACTCGAGGTTGTGGATGTCCTCGCTGGTCACGGCCGGAAGTGAAAGGTCGGTGTCGGGGAAATTCATTCCCTTGTCAGCCCGCAAGCGGTCCCCCTGTGGACGAGCCCGCGTGATCCGCACGACGAGCCGATTCCCGTGCGACTCTTCAACCACGCCAGCAATCTTGCCGTCGTCCAAGAGAATTCGCTGACCGATGGCGACGCTGCGGAGCACCTCCGGCAAGGTGCACCCAACGCTTGCCACATCAATCAATTTCCCATGGTCGTCGTGACGGGCCGGATGTCCCGCTACCGCAATCCCGGTGATCTGCAGCTGATCTCCTTCGCAGAGCACGAGATAACCTCCTTTGGAAGGGATTGGCCCAAGATGCCCGAGCGACTCTTTGCCGCCATCCGCTGTCTCGCGATGCAACCGTGTCTTGGGGGTGACATAGGCCGTCTTATCGGATTCCACCAACAATCCGTGATCCGTGGCGCGGACCACACGCAAAGACCGCTTTCGTCCGGCGGCGTCTCGGAAGCGCAGAGTTTCGCCACGGCGGACATCCTTCCACCAATCCTCGGCGACGGGCAGCACCTGATCGACCTGCTCCGGCACTCCGTCCTCAGGACTGGGTGAGATCCACAATCGAGCGGGAGTGATGACGACACCAAAATCATCTCGGATCGGCTTCCAACGAATCACCTGGGCACCGTCCTCGATTGGCCCGGTTCGAATTTTTGGACCGGCCAGATCCATGGCAACTCGGCATGATCGACCCACCTCCCGCTCGGCGCGGCGGAGATTGCTGATCATCGCCGACCAGCAGGACGGATCGTCGTGGGCGCAATTGATTCGCATCACGCTCATTCCCGCGTCCAACAGATCGCGCACCAACAGGTAATCGTTCGCGGCCTCCGAAGGCATGGTGACCATGATCAACGGTTCGCGACCGACGCCGCTGCCGAGCAACCGAATCGTACTCTGTCGAAGCAACTCACGACCGCGTTGAAATCCAACCGGAATCTGAGCCGCGGGTATTCGCGAAACGGGTTGGGACGCCTGCCGGCTCAGCAGACCCAGAACCGCTTCCAGGTTGTCCATCACGTGCGCCTCGCATCGCCCCAGCGATGACAGGCCGTGCAGCACCAATCGTTCTTGTAACTCGCGGATATCGTGACGGCGAAGCCCGACGTAGTGCAAGAGATTCCGGGCACTGGGACGTCGATCGGCCGGGATTCCATCGAGACGCTGACCAGCGTCGGACTCCAGCCCCAGGATCGCACCACGTAACCGGATGAGCTCTTGGACGATGGAATCGACATCGCCGAACTCGCCAATGGATGCTCCGGACTGAGGGGCGTCGGATTGGCGGGCAATTTCGCCAACGATCTGTTCTGACATGACGCTTCTCCGCAGGGCCGATGGGCATTGGCTAAGATATCGACGGACTTGGGCAACACCAGACTTGTCGTTGCTTGAAGTACGATGAACAACCGGTCTTCACGAAGAATTCACGAAGACGGAAGTTTCGGACTCGACGATCGCCGAGAAGACGGCGCGATACCCTCCCTCACGTAGCCGCCCCCACCAACCCATTGCTTGCCATGAAGATCATGAATTACCCAGTCGCGGATCAACGACAATCGCGAGCCGTTGTCCACCTTTGTATCGCCCTCCTCGCGACTTGGTCAGCAGGCTACTTCCCCCTTCGCGGTGAGGCCGCTCCGCCGAACGTCGTTTACATCATGGCGGACGAGCTCGGCTACTTTGAACCTGGCTTCATGGGTGGCAAGAACATTCAAACACCCAATTTGGATCGCATGGCCGCTGAAGGGATTCGCTTCGACAACCTGTTCGCCGGTTCATCCGTCTGTGCACCGACCCGTTGCACGTTCATGACGGGCAAACACAGTGGTCACGCGTCGGTCCGATCCAACGGCGGTGGAACCCCGCTTCGCGCCGACGAACCAACCATCGCCTCGATGCTCAAACCGCTTGGCTATGCTACCGGGGGATTTGGCAAGTGGGGCTGCGGTGGGCGCGACTCCACCGGCGTGCCGGAAGACCATGGATTCGATGTCTTCCTCGGCTATTACGACCAAGTGCACGCTCACAGCTATTACCCGCCATACTTGATCCGAAACAGTGAAGAAGTGGTGTTGCCGGGGAACAAGGGACTCAGCGAAGGGGAAACCTATTCGCAGTACGTGATTCACGGCGCCGCGGTTAACTTCATCCGCGAGAATGCTTCCAAGCCATTCTTCGCTTACCTTCCCTACACGCCTCCGCACGGGCTCTTTGACATTCCCGACGATGATCCGGCTTGGGCACTTTACAAAAACAAGCCTTGGCCAGAACCCGCGCGACGCTACGCCGCGATGGTGACGATGCTTGATCGCCAAGTGGGCGAAGTCTTGGCATTACTCAGAGAACTGGGCCTTGAAGATCGAACATTGGTGTTCTTCAGCGGAGACAACGGGGGCGCGGACTATTTCAGCTCGCCGGAATACCCGCGCGGATTCCACGGTGCCAACACACATCCCGAGACGGGTGTCGAGTATCGCGGCCGGAAGGGCAACCTTTACGAAGGCGGCCTGCGTGTTCCCTTCATTGCCCGCTGGCCAGGAAAGATCAAAGCCGGGCGGACCAGCGACCATCTCGGCTATTTCCCCGACGTGCTACCCACGATCGCTGAGCTCACCGGCGCGTCGGCCCCCAAGGACATCGATGGGATCAGCTTCCTGCCCGAACTGATTGGTGCCGATGCCGCGGGACACCCACAAGCCGAACACGATTACCTGTACTGGGAGATCGGAGATTGGATTGCGATCCGACAACAGAATTGGAGAGCGGTGAAGCCGGCCAA
>JARFQX010000664.1 GCA_029287555.1 Rubripirellula sp.
GACCGAGCGGCGAGCACTGGTTTGAATTGACAGCGACTCTCTCGCGCGAGTCCACCGAAGCATTCGGGGACTGGTTGTGTCTTGAACTGAGAACGCTGGAAGATCGCCTGGAGGCTTATGTCACGCCCAATTCGCGCCGCAAGAGTCGGAAACGTTAGAGGATTTGGGCCGAGCCCGGCTCACCAATTCCCACGGATTGGCTTCACGGGCATGCGTTTGCCTGTTTTCTAGGCGGATCGACGCAGCTTTTCTAGGCGGCCCTACCACCAAGACCGCCCCACGCACCAAGGACTCGACGGACCAGGATCGCTGCCCTGGCCTTCGGGGCCCTGCTGCTTGCGATGCTTCAGCTCCTCAGTTCCCAGCCTGTTGACGAATCAGTTGCATCAATTCAGCCGAGGGTCGGTGCAACGTCATGACTTGGGAGGTAGCGGCAGGATCGCGCGGGTCACGAACGATCACGATCACCTCTTGACCGCCCGCTGTCTCGGTCGCACCAACGGTCCTTGGTGCCCCCGGCGAATTCGTCGCGAAATCTGCCTTGGAGCTGTTGAGCGCCGGGTTTCCAGCCGCGGCCGGAGTTTCAGGCGTACCGGCAAGGCTCGCCATCCGCTCGCCCGCTGGCGGCGGTCCCGCCGCCTTCTCGTACAGGTGGGATAGTCCGACGCGGTCGAGCTGCCATTGAATCGAACCCGGACCCGCATAGATACCCACATCGCCCTTGTAGTCGGCGGCGTTGCAGACCCCGATCAAGCGACCGAATTCATCGAACAGGCCGCCGCCGCTGCGCCCATCGATCGGGGCCCCGGCGATTTCGAGATTAGAGACGCCGAGATGCTGGTTGTACTTGTTGATTCCGGTGATGCGAGTGTCTCGCCGGGAGGGATCGTCACCGCGATCGCAGCCGAAGCTAAAGACCGTTTGGCCATTGTTGACTTGTTGTTCGGTGGCGATGAGCTCGACCGGCTCAACGGGGAATCCTGGGCGAATGGCGACCAGCGCAACGTCTCGGGTGTCTGCGTCGTAATCGACCACTTGCCCCGCAACGGTGCGGACTTCACCTCCTACGTAGAGATCGACTTCGATCTTGCCTTTGCCTTCATTCTCGCGGAACAGGTGTCCGCACGTCATCACCAGGGCCTCGTCGCCGTGCGTGTCGATGATGGTACCGGTTCCGGCGCCGTAGCCATGACCATCATGAACCCGCAACCGTACCGTGGCGGCCCGAGCGCGTTCGACGGCGTCGGCCAACGATACGCTGGGCATCGGCTCACTCCGAGGCGCGGCCGTATTCATCGCCACCAACGTTTGGTCCGCTCGATTCTCGGGCTGCCGGGCGACGCCACCGCCGATGGGAGCCAATCGGGTCTGGGGCCCCGCCTGGGATGGGTCAAGTATCGCCGGCGATGCGGACTTGGAGCCCGTGGGAATCAATGGTCCCGAAGGATCGATTTCCAAGGCCGCACGGAGCGATTGCAGCGTTTGCGTCCCAACCAACCGCGTAACCTCTTTACCACCGGACAGGACAACGAACGTCGGTGTTTTGCGAATGCCATAGCGGGCCGCCAGATAGGGCTCGGCAACCACGTCAACGTGCCGGATCGGTGTTCCCGAGCGTTCGATTTGGGCCAAAATCGGCTTCATGGCCTGACACGGCGCACAATGTGCCGAGGAGAAATCCATCAGAATTGCGTCGCCACGGCCAACTGCCTGGGCAAAACCTGCGGTAACCATCATCCATGCGGCGGTTACCGCGAACATCATCCTTATCACGCTCGTCCCTCCATGGACTTGGTGTCCGGTGCTTGCGTCGCGAGTTCGTCCGGCCTCCTGCCGGCGATCTCGCGACGATGAATGTGTGGCCTGCGAAGACGGCGACCACCTCGCTCGGGAATACTCCGTCAAGCATCGAGGCGAGGGCAAGTGCAAACGTCTCGTGCGGTGAAGAACTTGAGTCTTTTTTTAGTTTCACGCGCTATTTTTTCCGATCGTGTTTTCGCGTTCCTAATGTGGAATCATCCGGGGCTCCACTTCCGGTCGTCGCCTTGAGAACCGATGATTACAATCCCCAGCCAGATTGCCCCGAGCCGCGTCTTTGAGATCTCGTCGTCACCGATGTCGAATCGACGCGCGAGGCCCGCGCCGCGACGACCGATCTGCAGCGAGATGACTGAAAGAACAAACGCCGCCAAAAGTGCATGATGAGCCGCCAAATTCTAGTAACGAGTGCCCTGCCCTATGCCAACGGCCCCATCCACATCGGGCATCTGGTCGAGTACATCCAAACCGACATCTGGGTTCGCTTCCAGAGGCTGAGGGGACATCGTTGCCTCTACGTCTGCGCCGACGACACGCATGGCACGGCAATCATGATTCGCGCCCGCGCGGAAGGTCGCAGCGAAGAAGACTTGATTGCGGCGATGAGCGAGGCCCACCAACGAGATTTCGCCGCATTTGGAGTTCAATTCGATCACTACGGAAGCACTCACAGTGACGAGAATCGGGCTCTCTGTGGAGAGTTCTGGCAATCGCTCAGGCAAGCCGGGCTGATTACCGAAAGGGCGATCGAGCAATTGTATGATCCAGAGGCCAAGACCTTCCTGGCGGATCGTTTTGTTCGTGGCACGTGCCCCAAGTGCGGGCGTCCCGACCAGGCGGGCGACAACTGCACCTGCGGCCACACGTACAGCCCCACCGACCTGATCGATCCCAAGAGCACCTTGAGCGGGGCGACGCCGGTGTTGCGGGAATCAACCCACTTGTTCGTCCAGCTCGAGAAGCTTCGCGGTTTTCTGACCGAGTGGGTTGACTCGAGTGGGGCACTGCAGGAGGAGATCGCAAATTACCTGAAAGGACACTTTCTTGGCGAGGAGCTGCGGGACTGGGACATCAGCCGACCGGCTCCCTATTTCGGTTTCGAGATCCCCGATTCACCCGGAAACTACTGGTACGTTTGGTTTGATGCTCCGATCGGCTACATCGCTAGCACGCAACAGTGGTGCCAGGCCAACGGTGAGTCGCTCGAACACTGGTGGAAGAACGAGGCTTGCGAGATCCACCATTTCATTGGCAAGGACATCACCTATTTTCACACCCTTTTCTGGCCGGGCATGTTGAAGACGGCGGGCTACAGCCTGCCGACCAAGGTGCGCATCCACGGCTTCCTGACCGTCAACGGCGAGAAGATGTCCAAGCGAACGGGTACGTTCGTGTCGGCGGAGACCTATTTGAAGCATGCTTCCCCCGCCTATTTGCGTTACTTCTATGCGACGAAGCTGACACCACGGGTGGAAGACTTGGACCTGGGGCTCGAAGAGTTCGCCCAAAAGGTCAACACGGACCTCGTTGGTAAAGTTGTTAACTTGGCCAGCCGCGTCGGCAAGTTTGCCCACGGCACAGGCTTGTCCCCTCAATATCCTGACGATGGAGGGTTATTCCAAGCCGCCGCCGAGGCGGGTCATGAGATTGCCCAGGCTTATGAGGCATGCGATTATGCAAGGGCGATTCGCCGAATCATGGAATTAGCGGACGCGGCCAATCCCTTTGTCGAACACGCCAAACCGTGGGAGATGAAGAAGGATCCCAATCGCGAAGCCGAACTTCGGGATGTCTGCACCGTCGCGCTGAATCTATTCCGTCAACTGTCGGTCTACCTGGCCCCCGTCTTGCCAGACTTGGCCACCAAGTGTGGCGAATTGCTGGGAGAGGAAATCACGTCGTGGGACCAAAGTCGCCAACCGCTGCTGGGAAGCCCGGTGGGAAGCTTCAAGAGAATGATGGATCGAATCCAAATCGAGGATCTCAACAAGATGATTGAAGAAAGCAAAGCTCAAACCGATGCGGACACGCCCGAGGGTGCTTCACCGTTCGACGACAGCGATCAGCCGTTGAAGGACGAACCGCTAGCCGAAGAGATTACGATCGACGACTTTGCAAAGGTCGATCTTCGGGTGGCGCGAGTGATTCGGGCCGAGCAAGTTCCCGAGGCGAACAAGCTTCTCAAGCTGACGCTGAGTCTCGGCGGCGAAGAGACGCGTCAAGTGTTCGCGGGAATCAAGGCAGCCTACGAACCGGAGAAGTTGGTGGGACGATTGGTGGTGATGGTTGCCAATCTGAAACCCCGTAAGATGCGTTTCGGATTGAGCGAGGGGATGGTCACCGCCTCGGGTCCGGGCGGTGCGGAGGTCTTTCTGCTTGGCCTCGACGAAGGTGCAAAGCCGGGGCAACGCGTTCACTGATCGGCCCCAAATCCGAGGCCCCAAGGTAGCCCAAGCGTCACCTCAACGATGATCCGACGTTCACTCCTGCCGCTGCAACGGTATCTGCTCGATCGCATGGTGCTCCGGCCCACGCGTCACCCCATCGAGCATCCGACGCAGCAGCGCGTCTTGCTGCCTTTTGGAAAGCAAAATCTG
>JARFQX010000715.1 GCA_029287555.1 Rubripirellula sp.
GAGAAGCGGGCCCGGTCGGACCGATGTTCGGGTTCGGCCCCGCGTTAACCGTCGCCCCGGACGACTTGGCGATATCCGGATCGTAAGGTTCCAACAACAACTCGATCCCCGACACATCGAATTCCGCCCCGGTCGGACCTTGCTTCAACTCGCTGGCCCACGGCCCCGATAGCTGATCGACCGGCTGGAGATGCTCGAGTGTGTCGATGCGGAACCATCCGTTGCTCTCGACCTCTTCCCGGTTCATCCGCCACGTGATCCGATCATTGATGGCTCGGCCCGCGCGTTTTCGATATTCCAGCCTTTGCTCGGGGGAAGCCAATGCGGCGGCATCCATCCAATAATCCGCCTCGCTGCCGCTATCGGGCGCCACGTAAACCAGCGTGCGCCCGCCCTGACGCAGCCATCGGTCAAACCAACGTGTCACCTTGTCATCGATGGCACCGATCATCATTGGAGTCCACACGATCACATCGGTGCGACGCACACGATCGCTCAGGCGGCTGACATCACGGCTTCGAAATCCGGCCTGCTGGTAGGCCGACCGAAAAGCACCAAAACCATTCAAGCTACGGCGTCCGTTGACCCCTTTGGATTGTCCATAGTCGGTCTTCAAATCCGTGCAGCCCGTTAGAGACAATACGCCTGCCAGGCAGATCCAAGCGATATCGCGCCTCATGCCGCCACCTCCCGACGGCGGTCGACCGTCTGCTCGAGCGTTTCATTGTCTTTCCAAAGTCGAGCAAATTCTTCCCGGTCAATCGAGTGTCGACCGAAATAGCTGCGTTCAAATGCAGTGGCCGTCTCTTGCAGATAACCGGCAAGTGTGCGATCGGCGTCTCGTGTCTCGCGAACGTAGCGACGATTCGTCTTGCCGCGATTCAAACGCAATAATCCGGCCCGATCGAGCAACAGCAACTGGTGAGCAAACAGCAAAATAATGGCTTGATCAAATTGCGACGCTTCCATCAATCGCGCCGCCTCGCTACGGAAGTCAACGCCGCTGCGCCGCAGTTCGGCCGGCAGGTGCTTCATTCGTTCGATCGTCTGCTGGTCGGGCGTGCGTGCCTGCAACCGGCTTCTTGAATTGGGTCGGGAAGCAAAATCGAAATCACTCTTCGACAGCGCGTAGGCGATTGCCAGCACCGCCGCGGTCACGAGAGTGACCAGCAACAACCAACCGAGCAGATTCCCCAATGTTAAGTCGGTGCCGAACCAGCCGGTTGGCGAACCGGCGGCTCCGGTGCCGCCCCCGGCCGTCGTAGCGGGAGCATCCGGCACTCGAACTCGCTCGGGCTTGGGGAGCCACCGGCTGTCTCGGTTCAACGAGTCGTCTTCACGCGGCTTCACTGCGACAGGGACGATTGATTCCCGTTCCGCATCGAACCAGATCGTGTCTTGAAGGGCACCGGCCGAGGGCGAAGCTATCGAGTCGGTTGCGGCACAAACGGGACGCGGAAACCACAACACCATCGCGCAGACCCATCCCAGCGATAACGCGAGGACTGGTCGGTTCTTCGCAACCCATCGCATTAGTGGACCCCATTGGAAACGGGGGTAACGGTCGCCGCCTCGACGCCACGCCGAAGCGTTGCCACACTCGCCGGCTCGCCCTGATTTGGCAACCTGGCAGCAGCGCCTTGGCCGGACGGCGTCATATCCTCGCCGAATTGCCGCATCGCCTCGGCACGCACCGCCAATTCAACTTCCCAGCCTTCGAGTCGAATCCGCGTGTCGAGATAACCGAGCAATCGAACCAGGACGCTCACGCCAGCGACCGTCCACAAAGCCAAAGGATAAAGAAGCAACAGCACCACCAGGTCGAGAAAGTTCCACTTCAAAAACAAGACGCCTCGGATCGCCATCAACGTGTAAAGCACACACAGCGTCAGACCGGCAAAAATAAAGCCAGCCGACAAAAAGCGTCCTCCTAGATCGCCGGCCATCGGCGTATGCAGAATGCGACTTCGCACGGACATCGTGATGGGCGACTGGGACGGCTTGGCCAACTGGGACGGCTTGGCCGACTGGGACGGGGCTTTCAAGGGACACTGCTCGAGCAACAAGATCTCCGGCACGAAGGGGCGACTGCCACGAATCGTCATTAACGCCAAGAGTATGATGATGGGAAGGAAAGCATCCCAGAGGACTGAAGCCGGTTGGCCAATTCGAAAAGCCAACACGATCATCGTGGGTACCGCCAGTCGGCGAACGGCGAGCACGCGGAACCATCCGCGGAATTGACGCTTTGCTTCGGCCGCGACCGCCTTCCAAGTCGGCCTTTGCTCGAACACCGCCTGTCCCAAGTAGATGGTTGTCAGCACACCGGCGGCAGGTGTTTGAAGTATCACCAGCAAAGCCATCCAAATCACGTAACGCCAGACTTCGCCAAGTGCTTCCTCGTCATCCAAGCCATAACCTGCCTCGCGTATCGGTATCCAGTAGAGCAGCGCGGCATTGGCCAGTGCCCAGGGAAGTGCCCCCCCGGCAAAGCCGACCAGCATGGCCATCGGATAACGCCGCAACATTGCCATCGCCAAGTCACCGATTTCGGACAGCGACCGAAGCCGGATCACCACATGTGTTCGGTCAAGCTGCATCGGTCGACCTCGGTGAAGCTTGTGGCGGCAAAGAAACCGCGGAGTGATGCGGGAGTCCCTGCGGTTGGAGTCCCTGCGGTTGGAGTCCCTTCGATTGGAGTCCCTGCCGCGGGAATCCGAGGATGACGAAATAGAAACTGATCAAACCGGCCGACAAGATTGCCCAAGACGCTTTGAAAAGATAGGGAACAGGCGACGGGGAGAGGAAGCCTTCGGTGAAAGCGGCGAGCGTAAACAGCACGACCGAACCTGCCATGATCGGAACCGCCTGCATCGCATTTTCCCTGAGGGAGTCCACTCGCGAGAGCCCCCGAGTATGAAACAATCCCACTCCGAGCCGCAGGCCTGCGCCGGCAGCCAGGGCAATCGCCGTCAACTCGAAGGGACCGTGCGCCGTCACAAACTGGTAAAAGTTGTCTCCGCCCGTCGCATCGGCGCGCCCCATGTAGCCGAACACAGCGCCCAGTTGCACGGCATTCGACGCCAGCACGTACAAACAGGGAATGATCAGGATGCCCCAAGCGAAACACCGCAGCCCGATCCCGGTGTTGTGTTGGATGTAGAAGCTCGACATGGTCACGTAGTGATCGAGCGAGGCATTGAGCGGTCGCTCGAAACTCTCTTCGGCTTGCTCCAACGCGGGGGAACCAGCCATCCGCTCGGCAAACCCGGGAAACGTGTCCTCGCTGTAAGCCATGTACATCGACAAGGTAAACAGCCCGAAGAAAATGATCGCGGCGATCCGCACGCAGGGATCGGCAAAGATCCGCTGGGGAGCCTCATAAAAGACGACGTCCGTCCAACGGCTCGGCTCAAACTTGTTGGCTCGGTAAAGCTGATTGTGCGCGCGGGCAACGAGCCGATGCAGGTAGGTCACCGTCCCGGGCGGCAGCTGGTACGCATCGGCAAGCGCGAGATCCGCGCAGGCAGCACGATAGAGCGTCGAAAACCTCGCGATCCCCTCGGCGCCGGAGTGGTGCGCCCCCGAGGCACGGTCGGTGCGGCCCCGAGCCTCCATGGCATCGCACAGGCTTTCCAGTTCCGACCACTGCGCTCGTCGTCGATCCAAGAGCTTGGCAACGTTCACGGGGATCCCTCCATCGTCGGTGCGGTCGACGCTTGATCCGATCGCACCGACGGTTGGTCGGTCGCTTCGGCCGGCCCGCTGGATGCAGCGGGCACGCTCGGATCGGTTCGCTCCAGGTTGGTTGGTTTATTCGCGTCTCGGCGTAGCGGACTGTAGCCAGCCAGGGGGCCGAGATCGGGAAGTGCGTCGCTGGGATCGGCCAGATACGTCTTGTAGTAGAGCGAATACATCAGCAGATCGGGATCGATGTCGCGGCGGAATTCAAACAGATCGACGAGCGGATTGGTCAAGTGCCGGGCAATCTCACGCCGTCGAGCGGGCGTGAGGAATTGCCGCCGCTCGGCGTAGATCGCCAACGTTCGAGCCATGCTCCGCGAAACCCGATAATCGGCCGGGACGAATGAGGCCAGTGCCGGCACGCGGGGATCGTCCACCTTGCTGATGGGCAGCTTCCAAATCCTCTCATCCACAATCACCATCGTGCCCGCCGCCAAATCACCCAACCGCTGCATCCGGCGAGTGAGAATCATCGACAACAGGCCGATCATTCCGGTGGGAATCATGTAAATCGGTGGCACGCCCTCAGCAACGTTGCTGATCGCATACATCGGCGCCAAATCGGCAATCCGAAGCAGATTGCGAATCAACGCGCGCCGACCACTGATCGGCCTCCCTTCCACATCGATCACGCGGATTCCACACGCCCATTTTCCAACCGTGCGACCGTTGAAATAGGTCTCCATCACCGTGCCGTAAAACCAGCTGATCAGAAAATAGATGATGAAGCCCGCCGCCACGGCGAAAGGACCGAGCAGCGAAAAATCGATCAACGCCCCGATCAAATAGGCCGTGACCCCCAGCACGATGATCACCACCCATCGCACCATCAAGTCGATCACGTAAGCGGGAAGACGGCGGAAGGGCCCCGCCAACTGGTATTCGAAGGCGATGTTCTCGGGTGTGACCACGCCGATCGTCGTATCCAGTGCAGCGGGTGCAGCCATGCGAAAAGAAATTGACCAGAATCAGGAAGGCGAAGAACAAGTTGCCGCGGTTCATTATCGGCCCAGCCCGCCCGCAATTGCAATGATCCCGGGCAGTGATCCGGCGGATAGGCGAAAGCCGGAGAGTTTCCAAAGCCCGTTAGAAAGCCTTGGAGATGTTGTCGAAGAAGGCCCAGCCTCCGGCCAACAACAGTCCGGCTCCCGAAATCCAGAGGCAGATATCCCACAGCGGCGAGGGTCGCAAACGATCGTCGCAGCGGCGGTAGCGAAAGTAGAGAGCCGCAGCGCCGAGCATGGGCAACATGATTGCCTGCATCAAGCCACTGGCCAACACGAGTTGCTTGGGGGCTCGAATAAAGCCATACACGATCAAACAAATGATCGGCAGCACAGCGCAGAAGACCATGATCCAAAATCGATTCGCCTTGGCATCCCCCGATGACAAGCCGAACACTCGCATGGCGTCAGCACAGACGCGTGCGTGCGAGGCGTTGGCGACGAAAAACGTGGAATAGAGAACAGCAAAAGCACCGACCAGGAAGATCGCGTGAGCCGATTTACCGAACACCGGCACGTACATCTCCGCCAGGGTTCGAACCATCTGGGATCCCTCCGGATTCAATCCTGCCCGATTGAGCACCGCCGCACCTAACAAATAGAAGGCGACCGTGGCGAAGGTGTAAACCGCCATCGATGCCCAGGCATCCCAACGCATCACGCGAAGCCAGCCGCGGGCCCGCGCCGCCCACTGGTCCGATTGATCGCGAGGCCCAACCCATCGAGCGTAGCCCTTTTCCAAACACCAGTACGGATACTGAATCAATTCCGTCGCCCCCACGCCGATGATCCCAAATGCCATCAGCGCGGTCGCCAATCCGCTTGCGGTGCCCGAACCATCCGATTCGGGAAATCCAAGACTCAGGCCGTTGACCAGATCGTCCCAACCGACGCGCCACTCAGGAAGGCTTTGCAGGTGAATCAAATTCCCAATCGTGACAAAGGTGAATCCGGCGACCAGCAGTGTCGAGAACGTTTGAATCAAACGATAGCGGCCCAGCACCAGGATCACGATGCTGATCGCCGTAATCACGGTGGCCCAAATCATTTCGTCGTTTGCAGGCGGCGGCCCCCGCAGCCTTGCTTCCTCGGATTGCAGGCGAGACAACTCTGCAGCCGCCTCGTCGTCACTCCCCGCCACCGGGGAATCGCCTGGTCGAACCGCGTCAACGTTCCCGCTGGCCTGCTCAATTTCTCGAGTCACCTGTCGGTAGGCATCCCGATCGCGAAACGGCGCTTCGATCTCGGCAATCGCACTCGACACAACCGCTTGGCGCGCCTGCAAATCTTCGAACATCGTTGGCATCGACTCTGCCTGAGCACGATCAAGCAAACTGTTGTTGACGCGATGCTCGATCAGCAAGTCTTGATAGGCGTTGTGGTCGTGCCCCGCGGCGGTAACGGGCAGACTGATGGTAACCGCCTGACCAACACCGCCGACAATTCCACCGAGTTGCGCCAGTGAAAAGAGAAACATCACCAGCCAGTACCAGACGATCCAATTGACAACGATCCTCGGTCCGGGAACCTCGTTGAGTCCGTCAAGCGTCGTCCGACCATGGACAATCGTGTACCGGCCGAATTCGACCTGGGCAAAGACTTTGATCACGCAGCCGACGATGATCAACCACATCAGCGTGAAGCCCGCTTCGGCACCGACAGCCGTGGTCGCAATCAACTCGCCCGAACCAACGATGGAACCTGCGATGATCAGGCCGGGCCCCAGCTGCTTGAGGATCCCAATCAACGTTTGAGGAGGATCTTGGATCCCCTCTTGAGCCTCGATCGGATCGTCCGTCTTGGTTTCCGTCATCGTCCGCCGCCATGGAAAACGGACATCATAACCGAAATCACAACGGGCGATTGGGCAATCGAGCGTCCAACGGAGGTGTCGAATCCAGGCACGCGCAGGGCGATGTCTCACGGCGAGAAGTGGGCTGGTGCGGACCCGCGATTTTGGCCACGCTGTGCGGGTGAAGCGATGGGCTGGGCATCACTTGGATGTCCAGCAAGCACTGGCCCGTCAACGATCGTTGGCGGTCAGCAACGGGTCTGCGGCCCAGCGGGGGAGATCAGCGTGCGATTTGGCGTCATTGGAACCGGTCGGATCACCAGGCGGCTGGTCGCCGACATGCAGTCGACCGACAACGTGGAAGTGACGGCCATTGGCAGTCGCAGCCTCGATCGAGCCAAATGGTGCGCCGACCAATACGGAGTCGCCTCAGCCGTCGAGGGCTACCAATCCTTGCTCGAACGCGACGACGTCGAAGCCGTCTACATTTCGCTTCCGCCCTCCCTGCATGCTCACTGGTCAATCGCCGCCGCCGCGGCCGGGAAACATATTCTCTGCGAGAAGCCGCTGGCGATTTCGACAAGGCAAGCGATTGAGATCGCCGAGGCGTGTGATCGCCACCATGTTCGCCTGCTTGATGCAACCGCGTGGTTGCATCACGAGCGCACCGATACGTTCGCCGCGTGGATCGCCGACGGCCGGCTGGGAAAGATCGGTCACATCAGTGCCGCGGTCTCTTTCTACCAGCCATTTCAATCGAACGACCATCGGCTCGATCTTGAACTCGGAGGTGGCTGCATCCTTGACCTCGGTTGGTACACCTGTGGCCTGGCCCGTTTTGTCACTGGGCGGAATCCTCGTGCCGTTTGGGCTGATGCCGTCTGGCGTCAAGGTGTCCCCCAACGTTTGTCCGCGATCCTCTGGTTCGACGACGACGTCACGGCCACGGTTTCGTGCGGGTACGACACCGCGACTCGAAAGTGGTTTGAGGTTGCCGGTAGCACCGCATCGCTGATTTGCGACGACTTCACGCGCCCCTGGGCAGATCGTCCGGCCCGCTGTTGGATTCACGATGCCTCGGGGAAGGTGGAAAGCCACAAATTTGAAGGGAGCCAGGAGCGAAGGATGATCGCGCGACTGGCAAGCGACGTTCCGCTCGGCGCGTATCTAACTCAGGCCCTGGACACACAACGAATCCTGGAGGCGATTGATCACTCGCTCGAGTCAAAACAACGAGTGGAGCTGGGTTGACGGTGCGCGATCGGGAAGCATACCCAGCCCGTTGGACTTGGCTAGGCAAACGAACGGCGCCTTGCGCCCAAATCGCATAGCGCAACTTCAAGACGGACGGGCCTGTTGATTTAATCGAAACCCGACGCGTGAGCGAGGAAAATCTGATATTGACTCATGCCTCGCTGACGCGTCGGGTTGCGATTTTCCAATAGCTCAGCCGAAAGCGCAACTTCAAAACTGACGCGTCGGGTTACGATCGGTATTAAATCGACAGGCC
>JARFQX010000091.1 GCA_029287555.1 Rubripirellula sp.
AACCTGGGCCGCGCGCCACTCTCTTCACGAGCGATCGAGCGAGTCGCCGCGTCGGCGGGTTACAGCAATGTCGAACTCGATCTGCATTCGGGCAAACGCAACCAGCGTGGCCAGCGCGTGTCCCGGTTGCTTCAACATTTGACTGCCGCCGACGATGCGATCGTGGTGAACAATTGCGCGGCGGCAACCATTTTAGTGCTGCAAACGCTAGCGGCGGGCCGCGAAGTGATCGTTTCGCGCGGCCAATTGGTCGAAATCGGTGGCGGTTTTCGTCTGCCCGACGTGTTTCGTTCAGCTGGTGTCCAGTTGAGAGAGGTTGGCACGACCAATCGGACCTACCTGCGAGATTACGAATCGGCGATCAACGAGCGGACTGCCGCGATCATTCGTGTCCATCATAGTAATTTCCGAATGTCCGGTTTTGTCACCGAACCGACGATTGAGGAATTGGTGACGCTGCGGCGTCCCGAAGCCGTCCCCGTCATCGACGATCTTGGAAGCGGTTGGATCGATTCCGCAGGACCGCTTTCCCTGAACGAGCCATCGGTTGCCCAAAGCGTTCGCTGCGGTGCGAACCTGACACTCTTCAGCGGCGATAAGTTGTTCGGTGGTCCGCAATGCGGCATCGTCGTCGGTCACGGTGACTACATCGAGCGGCTTCGACGCAGCCCGATGATGCGGGCTCTTCGAATGGATAAGTTGAGCCTTGCGGCGATGGAGGCGACGCTCGAAATCCACTTATCCGGCGAGGCCGCGACGGAATTGCCTGCACTCGCGATGCTGGCGGCCAGTGCCGAAGAGGTTCACCAGCGATGCCTGCGCGTGCTCGAAATGCTGAGCCTGGACACTGGGGTCACGATTGTTCCCTGTCAATCGCAGATAGGCGGCGGTTCGGTCCCCGGGACCGATTTGCCCAGCTATGCCTTGCGGATCGAGTGCGATCATCCGGACTTAATGGCACGACGTCTTCGCGAGGGCCAACCGGCAATTCAATCGCGTATCCAGCACGATTCGTTGTGTCTGGATCTTCGCACCGTCAGCGATGACCAGTGTGGTGACCTGATTGACCGACTGAATGATGCCTTACTCGACGGTGGTGGCGGGGATCGCACGTGATGAATGAACGACTCAGTCGGCGGCATGTGGTCCTGATCGGAGTAGGCCACACCAATGCCCACCTCGTGCGAATGTGGCGGATGAATGCGCCGCCCGATACCGACCTGACCTGCATCTCCAATTTTCCCGTCGTCACCTATTCCGGCATGCTACCCGCGGTGCTCGCCCAGCAAGTTCCGCGCGACCAGATGGAGATCGACCTGGTTCGTCTATGCAATTCCGTTTCGGCTCGGCTGATTACCGACCCGGTCATCGGGATTGATCACAGTAGTCGCGAAATCCGTTTCGAAGCCCGGCCGAATATACCTTTTGACTTCCTGTCGATCGGAATCGGATCGATCCCCTCGTTCGATGACGTCCAAGTCGAAAGCGACTCGCTGGTCCGCATCAAGCCGATGCAGACTTTCCTGCAACGGATGCGAACAACGCTCGAGGCGCGCGAAAAAATTGAGGGGAAAGATCACTTGGACGTGGTGATCGTTGGAAGCGGCGTTGCCGGTGTCGAGGTGACGCTGTGTTTGCCACCGTTCATTCATTCGGTCAGTCGGCTGCCCTGCAAACTGCGAATTGTCACGCGAAGTGAGATGGTGGTTCCGGATCTTGAGCCGCGAACGCGACGGCTGCTGACTGACGAGCTGGATCGCCGACGCGTCTCAGTAACGGCCGGAACGGCGGTCAAGCGGATCCTGCGTGACTCCGTCGTCTTGGACGATGGAACCCGGGTGCCGGCGGACTTGGTGATTTGGGCCACCGGCGCCGCACCGCCGCCACTGCTGACTCGTCTGGGATTGGCGCTCGATCCGCGTGGCTTCCTGGAGACCGATCGGACCCTTCAATCCACCAGCATGAAAGGGGTCTTTGCGGTTGGGGATACCGGCAGCATGAAGGGCGAACCGGTGCCCAAGGCAGGCGTTTACGCGGTACGACAGGGACCCGTGCTTTGGGACAACCTGCATCGCTTTCTCGAAGGAAAACCGCTGAAGGAATACAAACCGCAGCGTTCGTTCCTGAAATTGATCAACCTCGGCGATGGAAGGGCGGTCGGACAATGGAAAAGGATCGCCTTCGCCGGTCATTGGGCGATGAAGCTCAAACATCACATCGACACGAGCTTCATGGACATGTTCCGCGTGGAAGATTCGATGTTGGATGACAACGCGTCGAATGGCACCGCGAATGAATTGGCCATGCAGTGTCGCGGCTGCGGATGCAAGCTGGGAACCGACGTGCTCACGGCCGGTTTGGGACTCGGCCAGGGCGCAAAATTCGAAGATGCAGCGGTGATTGATTCGGACGAAACCGGATCATCAATCGCGTCGACCGACTTCTTTTCTTCGCCACTGCCCGATCCGTTCCTCGCCGGGCGTGTCGCCGCCCTGCACAGTGCCAGTGATGTAATCGTCTCCGGAGGGATCCCCTCATCGGCATTGGCAAACGTCGTGCTGCCCCCGGGCGATCCGAACTCGCAACAGCGCGCGTTGTCGGATCTTCTCGCGGGAGCTCGCCAAGAGTTCACCGCGATGGGTGCCTCGCTGGTCGGCGGTCACACCATTGTCGGTCCACGAATGGAACTCGGCTTTACCGTGATCGGCAAGTCACTCGGCCGCAAGCTGATACGGAAGGGAAATCTGCAAGTCGGCGATCGACTAGTATTGACCAAACCCATTGGCACCGGCGTGCTCCTTGCCGCCCACATGCAAAGCCGCTGTTCCGCTGAGCACTATCAGCAACTGCTTGCCCGGATGCTGGAGCGTCAACATCCGTGGACGCAGGTCACCAACGATTGCAACATCGAGGCGGGAACGGACATCACCGGCTTTGGTTTGGCCGGACACCTGCTCGAGATGCTTCAATCAAGCGAGGTTGCGGCCGTCATCGACTTGGACGCCGTCCCCTGCTTGCCTGGCGCGGTCGAAGCGATTGGCTCGGGCATCGAAAGCACCTTGGCACCTTCCAACCGCTGCGCCGATGCAAGCATCGAGGCGAGTGAAGGCCTTCGCAAGCGACCTCAATACGATTTGCTCTTCGACCCGCAGACGTGCGGCGGATTGCTGTTCGGAGTCCCCGAGGAAAGACTCTCGCGACTGTTCGAGGCGGCCGAAGCGGCCGGCCTGTCAACTCCCGTGACCATTGGTGAAATTGTCACCCAACAAGATGCACGGATAAGAGTCGCGAGTGGCGAGTTGTAGGCCGGCATCAAGGAGCGAAGCGACGCCGATCCGGCAATGGTCTTTGCTTGGCGTCGAGTTGCTTTTCGACGCCGGATCGGCGCTTCGCTTGATTCGGCCTACTCCAAATTCTCGAACAACCTCGAGCAGCCAGAAGTTTTTCTTCTTTCTCGCCACTCGCTACTCGTTGCTCGCAAC
>JARFQX010000798.1 GCA_029287555.1 Rubripirellula sp.
GTGCCGCAAATCCATATCCAATCACACCAGTGCTAAAACATTTTCCACGGTTTGTCGCTAAGCGGACAACCTCGCAGCAGAACGGGACCACGGTGCATTCTAACCACCACGGCGTCTTCACTAATCACCCCGTCGCCGATCGCTCCGTCGATCGTAGCGCGCGGTTACGCTACGATCGAGGGTGCGATCGGCGACAATCTCGAAAGGCTGGCTTTCCCCCAGTCTTTCTGACATCGGTCTTTCTGCCCACCAGCCTGCGCCGCCGACAAAGGTTATAAACTGCGGTTCGACCATCAACGCGTTTCCCCGCGACGACCGAGGATTGATCCGCAGCGAGCGACGCCATGGCAGCGAAACCAAAGATCTTTTTGACCCGCGAACTACCACCTGAGACGATGGCGATCCTTCGCGATCAGTCGGTTTTGACGATGAATCCCCACGATCGGTACTTGGACAAGCAGGAGATCATCGACGGAGTTCGCAAGGTTGATGGACTGCTTTGCTTGTTGACCGACACGATTGACGACGAGATTCTTGCCGCCGGCAGCAATCTCAAAGTCGTTGCCAATTTTGCGGTTGGATTCAATAACATCGACGTCTCGGCAGCAACGCGGCGCAAGATTCCGGTCACTAACACACCCGGAGTTTTGACCGATACGACCGCCGACATGGCTTGGGCGCTGCTGCTTGCGGCGGCCCGTCGCGTCGCGGAAGGAGACCGGTTTGTCCGAACTCGTGCGTGGCAGGGGTGGGGACCTCTGCAGTACATGGGTGGAGATGTCACCGGGGCAACGCTCGGTATCATCGGCTTGGGGCGGATCGGCCAGGCGGTCGTTCGCCGTGCCCGCGGCTTCGACATGAAAGTGATCTACTGGAATCGCACTCGGCTTTCCCCCGAGCAGGAAAACGAACTCGGGGTCGCTTACGCCGAAATGGATGAGGTGCTCCGACGGAGCGACTTCGTTTCGCTTCACGTTGCCTTGAATGATGAGACGACGCATCTAATTGGGGCCCAGCAGTTGGCATTGATGAAGCCGACCGCTTGCATCATCAACACAGCCCGCGGTCCGGTGATCGATGAAAAGGCTTTGGTGTCGGCATTGCAAGAGGGAACGATCGGTGCAGCGGGGTTGGATGTTTACGAGCACGAACCTGAGCTGGAGCCGGGCCTGTATGATTTGGAAAACGCCGTGCTGGCACCCCATCTCGGAAGCGCCACGATTGGAACTCGAACGAAGATGGGAAACATGGCGGCCGAAAACTGCCTGGCCGGTTGTCGAGGCGAGCGTCCGCCGAATCTCGTGAACCCTGAAATCTATGAGTGACTTGATCGCGCCCCTGTTGTCCTTGACGCCGATCATCGTCGTGGCGGTCTTCCTGGTCGGGCTGCGCTGGCCGGCGTCCCGCGCGATGCCGTTGGCTTATCTCGCCGCCGTGTTGGTGGCACTGGCTTATTGGCGGATCGGTTTCAATCAAGTGGCGGCGGCGACGGTCAACGGACTGGTCGTCACGTTCACTTTGCTCTACATCATCTTCGGCGCCATCTTGCTGCTCAATACGCTGAGCGAAAGTGGTGGGCTGTCGGTGATTCGCCGCGGTTTTACCGACGTCACGCCCGATCGCCGCGTCCAGGTCATCATTGTGGCCTGGTTGTTCGGTTCCTTCATCGAAGGTTCAGCCGGATTCGGGACACCCGCGGCCGTCTGCGTGCCGCTGCTGGTGGGACTTGGGTTTCCCGCCAAATCAGCGGTGATCTCCGGAATGTTGATCCAATGCACGCCCGTGTCGTTCGGCGCCGTCGGCACACCGATTCTGGTCGGCGTTCGCAGCGGGCTCGATGGTGCCGATCAAGTCGTGCGTTACGCATCCGCTCTGGGGATGGACGACTGGACGCAGATGCTGCCGATCATCGGCGCGCGGGTTGCCATGTTGCACGCCGTGGCGGGAACGCTGATTCCGCTGCTGGTGGTTACCGTGATGACGCGGTTCTTCGGACCGTCGCGAAGCGCGCGAGATGGGCTGCAGATTTGGAGGTTTGCACTATTCGCCGCTCTGGCGATGACGATTCCCTACGTGCTCATTGCGCGTACCCTCGGACCCGAGTTTCCGTCGCTGCTGGGGTCCCTCGTGGGCTTGATGATTGTCATCCCGGCGGCCCGTCACGGCTTTCTGCTACCCGAGGGCGAGCCTTGGGACTTTGAGGATCGGGACCAGTGGGACGAGTCGTGGAACGGTGCGGCTGAAGTCAAGCTGGAGGAATCGAAACGCTCGCTTCCACTCTGGCTGGCCTGGACACCGTACCTGATCATTGCGTCGCTGCTGGTGATTTCTCGCCTTCCCGCGCTGCCGATCGGCCAGTTACTCAAGTCGTTGAAGATTCCTGGCGACCCGGCGCTAACTCAAGGCCTGTTCGGATCGACCGTCAACATCAAGCCAGTCGAACCGTTGTACTTGCCCGGTACGATCTTCATCGTGGCCTGCTTGGCGACGATCGTGCTGCATCGGATGAGTGGACCGGCGATCGGGCGTGCGGTACGCCGATCGGGGAAGATGATTCTTTCCGCCTCGGTGGCGCTGCTGTTCGCCGTGCCGATGGTCCAGGTATTCATCAATTCCGGTGGCGGCGGGGCCGGGCTCGATTCGATGCCCAACGTTCTTGCTTCGGGAGTCGCCTCGGTGGCTGGGAACGCGTGGCCCGCTTTCTCGTCGTTGATCGGCGGCATCGGTGCCTTTGTGGCCGGATCGAATACGATCAGTAACATGATGTTTTCGCTTTTCCAGTTCGGTGTCGCGGAGAAGATTGGCGCCGATCCGATGTGGGTTGTCGCCTTGCAGGCGGTCGGGGGTGCTGCGGGAAACGTCATTTGTGTCCACAATGTCGTGGCGGCCTGTGCCGTGGTCGGCCTGGTCGGCCGCGAGGGGGACGTGATTCGGATCACCGTGTTCGTGTTCCTGTATTACGTCTCCGTTGCCGCGATCCTCGGTTTGCTGCTCGCCTGAGCCGCATGATTCCGCTCGCTCCCTCGTTTCAAATCACTGCAACGCTTCATGTCTGTTCCGCCACCGTTGAATCCCCGTGAACGAATCTTGATGGGCCCCGGGCCAAGCACCGTGTCGCAGCGCGTGTTGCGCGCGATCGGCGCTCCAACCCTCGGCCATCTCGACCCCCAGTACATCGAGTACATGGACGAGACGTGCCAGATGCTGCGTGAGGTGTTCCAAACAACCAATCCATTGACCTTTCCCGTCTCGGGTACGGGGATGGCCGGGATGGAGGCCGTTGTTGTGAACCTGGTCGAACCGGGCGACGAGGTGATCGTCTGCATCAACGGCGTCTTTGGCGGCCGCATGAAAGACAACATGGAGCGGGCCGGCGCAACCGTCAACACCGTGGAGATCCCTTGGGGAGAATCGTTCTCCGACGACGCCATCGCGGAGGCGGTCCAGCAGCACCCCAAATCGAAACTGCTGGGCATCGTGCATGCCGAAACGTCGACCGGCGCTCTACAGGAACTGACCGGCATCTCCAAAATCGTCCGCGACGCGGGAATGTTGTTTGCCGTCGACACGGTCACCAGCCTGGGAGGCCACGAGGTCAAGGTGGACGAGTGGGGCATCGATGCGATCTATTCCGGCACGCAGAAATGCCTCTCCTGTCCGCCTGGATTGTCGCCCGTCTCTTTTTCACCCCGAGCGATCGAATGCATGGAAGCTCGCAAGTCCAAGGTCCAAAGCTGGTACTTGGACGTTTCGATGCTGAGGAATTACTACTTGGGTTCGGGCGGCCGTGCCTATCACCACACGGCGCCGATCAACATGGTTTATGCCCTCCGCGAATCGCTAGCGATTATTTTGGAAGAAGGCCTCGAGGCTCGCTTTGCCAGACACCGTGACATGCACCGTTTGTTGCGATCCGGTCTGGAGGAGCTCGGCCTGAGTTACATCCCCGAGCACTCGCTCCATACACTCAATTGTGTCGCGGTGCCCGACGGAATCGACGAGGGGGCGATTCGCCGGCGACTGCTCGAGGAGTATGACATCGAGATTGGCGGCGGCTTGGGCGTCTTCGCGGGCAAGGCTTGGCGGATTGGACTGATGGGGCACAGTGCAACGCGCCGCAACGTTCTGACACTGCTCGCGGCATTGAAGGATTGTTTAGGCTGAGGCCCGCTTGCGGTCGTCACGTTGGTGTTGGGTCCGGCACACACCGACAAGGCGCACTCGACAGGGCACATCGAACTCTTGGATCAAGCGAAATGGCAGTGACTTCGATTGACGGACTCGAATCGATCTTTCCCAAGAATCGTCTGCTTCGCGACGCCGCGTTTCGTGCGGCGTTTGAATCGGACGGTCTGACCGCGTTTCGCACCAAACCGCTTGCGGTCGTGATCCCCGAGTCGGCTGAAGAAGTGATTGCCGCCGTCCGTTGGTGCCACGACAAGCAAGTCCCCTTTGTCGCCCGCGGAAGCGGAACGAGCCTGTCTGGTGGATCGATGCCAGTCGCCGGTGGCATCGTGATCGCGCTCAATCGGCTCAATAAGATCCTCTCGCTCGATCCGGATGACCGAATCGCGGTCGTTGAACCTGGAGTGGTGAATCAGCGAGTCTCGGATGCGGCGGCTCCCCACGGTTTGTACTACGCACCGGATCCGTCAAGCCAAAGCATCTGCACCATCGGTGGCAATGTTGCCTTCAACTCGGGCGGCGCTCACTGTTTGAAGTACGGCATGACGTCGAATCATGTGATCGGTTGCAGAGCCGTGCTGGCCACCGGCGAGGTGGTCACGATGGGCGGACCGAGTGTTGAAACGGTGGGGCCCGATTTCACCGCGTTGTTCTGTGGAAGTGAAGGACTGTTCGGCGTGGCCCTCGAAATCACGCTGCGGCTGCTACCGAAGCCGGAACAGTTTCATACGGTGTTGGTGGGGTACCGTTCGTTACAAGAGGCGGGCGACGCGGTCTCGGCGGTAATCGATTCCGGTTTGCTCCCCGGTGCCCTGGAAATCATGGACGCGTTGTCGATCGAGGCGGCCGAGGCGGCGGTCGCTTGCGGGTATCCTCCGGGAGCGGCTGCCGTGTTGATCGTTGAACTGGAAGGCCCACGAGAGAAAATCGAGTACGAACGTGAGCAGTTGGATCGCGTGCTCGCCGATACCGGCTTTTTCGCCCAGCGAGTTGCCGTGGACGAGGCGGATCGACTTTCGATTTGGAAGGGACGCAAGTCAGCGTTCTCGGCGGTCGGTCGGCTGAGTCCCGACTTCCTGGTCCAGGACGGTGTCGTTCCGAGGAAACGACTCGGCGAGGCACTCGTTCGAATCGAACAACTTTCGCGCGATGCGGGCATCCGCGTTGCCAATGTCTTTCATGCCGGAGACGGTAACCTCCACCCGTTGATCATGTTCGACGGTAAAGAAGAGGGCGCGTTGCACCGCGCCGAAGCCTTGGCCGCCCAACTGCTACAGCTCTGCATTGAGATGGGTGGTTCGATCACGGGCGAGCACGGCGTGGGGATGGAGAAGCGAGATTTTCTTCCCGCGATGTTTGACGAACCATCGATGGCGATGATGGATCGAATCCGCCGGGCAATGGATCCGCGATTGATTGCGAACCCCGGCAAGATGTTCCCCGGAAAGGAGGCACCCTCGCTCGGTTTCTCGGGGTTGCATCCGCTCGAACAAGCGGGGGTGATCAGTCGTGAGTGAAGCGGAAATCGCGCCGCGAGACTT
>JARFQX010000827.1 GCA_029287555.1 Rubripirellula sp.
TACGTGTTGGTGACCGGCCTTTCGCTTCCGGGGGCGGCCCCGTTGTCACTTCTCTACGCCTGGTACTTTGGCTTTTGGCCAGGAGTGATTCTGGTCAGCTTTGCGTCCACCGCCGGTGCGACGATTGCCTTTTTGCTGAGCCGACATTTCTTCCGCGACGCGGTGTTGTCTCGTTTCGGGGATCGGCTCAAGTCGTTTAACGAACATCTTCGGGAAGATGGCCCTTACTACCTACTCTGGTTACGGCTCGTGCCCCTGTTTCCCTTCTTCGTGATTAATCTGGTGATGGGTTTGACGCTTCTGCCAACCCGCACATTCTGGTGGGTCAGCCAACTCGGTATGCTGCCGGGCACGATGGTCTATGTTTACGCCGGCTCCCGGGTACCGAGCCTCAGTCAACTTGCCGAGCAAGGGATCTCATCGATCCTGTCGCCGTCGCAATTGGGGCAACTAGCCTTCGCCTTCGCGTTGTTGGGAGCATTTCCACTGATCATTAAGCATGTTCTCGGACGCCGCCGATGGCACGGCGATCCTCGCTCGGATTGAAGCACTTTGGGAGTCACCGGAAGCGATGGCGCATCAAACTACTCTGCAACCCTACGATTCATTCAATCAGGTACTGGAAGCGAACGTTCATCCTCGCGATTGGGTGAACCCCAGACCTTCGGGCCGGTACAACCTGGTCGTAATCGGGGGCGGCACGGCGGGACTCGTCGCGGCGATGGGAGCGGCTGGTTTGGGTGCTCGCGTCGCCTTGATCGAACGCGGTCTACTTGGCGGCGACTGTTTGAACGTGGGATGTGTTCCGTCGAAGGCCTTGATCAGCAGCGGGCGAGCGGCGGCTTGGGTGCGGGATGCTCCACGATTCGGCGTCCGTCCCGGGCAAAGTGCCGAGGTCGACTTTTCGGAGGTGATGGAGCGAATGCGGCGGCTGCGAAGCAGCATCAGCCCTCACGATTCGGCGCGACGGTTCACCGAGGCCGGAATCGACGTATTCCTCGGCCAGGGCAGCTTTGTCGGACGAAACTCCATTGAAGTAGGCGACGCTCGTCTAGAGTTCAAGAAGGCGGTCATCGCCACTGGGGGCCGTGCGGCGAAGCTCTCCGTGCCGGGCGCGGAAGAGATGGAGGTTTTGACCAACGAGTCGATTTTTTCGCTAACACGTCTTCCGCGCCGGTTGATCGTGATTGGCGGAGGTCCGATTGGCTGCGAAATGGCCCAGAGCTTTGCTCGCTTCGGTTCGCAAGTAACGCTCATCGAAAAGTCGGCGGGCGTGCTGCCCCGCGATGACGCCGACGCGGGTACGATCTTGCAGCGTGAGATGTCGCATGATGGCGTCAAGTTCGAATTCTCCTGCAACGTCGTGAGGCTTGAACAGGTCGACAGCAAAAAGGTCGTGGTCGTCCGCCGTCACGATCGCGAGTTCTCAATCGAAGGCGACGCCATTCTGGTCGCGGCGGGACGGATTCCCAACGTCGAAGGCATGGGATTGGAATTGGCGGGAGTTCGCTACGACCTCCGCCACGGCGTCGAAGTCAACGAGAGATTGCAGAGTTCCAACCGCAACATCTATGCAGCCGGGGATGTGGCGTCACGATACCGATTCACCCACGCGGCCGACTTCATGGCGCGACTAGTGATTCGCAATGCCCTCTTCCTCGGACGCGAACGAGTCAGTGACCTGCTGATTCCCTGGTCGACCTACACGTCGCCCGAGGTCGCCCACGTCGGGATCACCCCCCAGCAAGTCTCGGATGCACCGGACAGGATCACGACCTTGACGATTCAATTGAGCGAGGTGGATCGCGCCATCCTTGATGGGGAAACCAACGGTTTTGTTCGCGTGTATCTGAGACGGGGCAGCGATCGCTTGCTCGGTGCGACGGTCGTCGGAGCCCATGCCGGAGACATGATCAGTGAATTAACTTTGGCGATGAAGCATCAAATCGGCCTCAAGCAAATCGCCTCGACCATCCATCCGTATCCCACACAAGCCGAAGCGATCCGTAAACTTGGCGACCAATACAATCGCACTCGGCTCACCCCCACCGTAGCGTCGGTGATGCGTCGCTGGTTGGCATGGACCCGCTAGCGGTCTGCCACGGCGCCGAGCATCCATCCAATCGAACCAGACATTGGGCTGCACTGACCGAGAGCCCGATTCTTGCAGGGCCGCAAACTGCTACAATAGCCCCTGCTTGCGGTCGGCTGGATCGCTGATCGACCGGCAGCGGAGTCTGTCACGCAACGTTCGGAAAGGTTCCGGTTTTACTCGTCTATTCCAGGGGAAGCTGCTGCTGATGCCGCAGGAAGCGTACGAAACTTCGAACTTGCTGCGCGAGAATATCGAGCAGGTGGTTCTGGGAAAGCCGGAAGTCGTGCAGATGATCGTGATCGCGCTGCTGGCCGGTGAGCACGTGTTGCTTGAGGACGTCCCCGGGGTCGGCAAGACGTTGGCAGCCAAAGCGCTTGCGCTGAGCATCGAAGGCAGTTTTGCTCGACTGCAGTTCACTCCGGATTTGCTTCCCAGTGACATTACCGGGAGCGTGATCTATCGCAGCGACACACGCGAATTTGAGTTCAACCCTGGGCCAATTTTCCACAATGTCATTTTGGCGGACGAAATCAATCGCGCCCCGCCACGCACTCAGTCCGCCTTGCTCGAGGCGATGAGCGAGGGCCGCGTTTCGATCGACGGCGTGACGCACCAACTGCCGGAGCCTTTCATTGTCGTGGCGACGCAAAACCCGTTCGAATTTGAAGGAACCTACGCACTGCCCGAGAGCCAACTGGACCGCTTTCTACTTCGGACCTCAATCGGTTATCCCGATCGTCAAGTCGAGCAGCAGGTGATGACAACCCACCGCATGGGCGAACCCGTCGAGAAATTGAAATCCGTCGTCTCGGCCGAGGCCATCCGCCAGGCACAAGGTACGGTGCGGGAGGTACGTTTCGACGAGAGCCTGGTAGACTACTTGTTAGACATCGTCGAAGCGACGCGAGAACACGACGGATTCCAAGTTGGCGTCAGCACACGGGGAGCGCTCAGCTTTTATCGCGCTTGTCAGGCCCGAGCGATTACTGAATCTCGGGATTACGTAACACCGGATGACGTCAAAACGTTGGCCATTTCCTCGCTTGCACATCGAGTATTACCCGAGGGAATTTTTCAGGGCGCTGGTCGAGAATCGGTTGAATCGCAGCTACGAGACCTGCTTCAACAGGTTCCGGTGCCAGTCTGAAAGTCGTTGGACGGAACCCGACCAGGCCCGAGAACGTCGGCGGTCATCCAATGGCAGCCATCGCCAACAATCTAAAGAATTTTCAAGAATCACATAGTCGCCGAT
>JARFQX010000124.1 GCA_029287555.1 Rubripirellula sp.
AACACGGGTGAACAACTGTGGCGGTGCGAGGCTATCCAAGATTACGTTGTCCCGTGCGTTATCGCCGACGGCGATACCTTGTACTGCAGCGGCGGCCGATCGAACATGACGTTCGCGGTAAAGGCAGGCGGACGTGGCGACGTCAGCGAAACGCACTTGATATGGGACGTTTCCCGCGGCGCCAACGTAACGAGTCCGCTGCTGCACGACGGCTACCTTTACTGGTCGCACGACAAGGCGTTCGCGTTGTGTTTGCGGGCCAGTGATGGCGAAGAAATGTTTCGCGAGCGCATGACCACTCGAGGTCGCGTCTACGCATCGATCGTCAGCGACGGCGAGAAGCTATTGTTGACCACGCGAGATGCGGGAGTCTTGGTGTTGGCGGCCGAACCGACCTACCGAGAATTGGCCACGAACAAGTTGGGTTCCAGTGACGAGCGATTCAACGCGACCCCCGCGATCGTCGACGGCCAACTGCTGCTGCGTTCGGACAAGGCACTGTATTGCGTCCGCCGGCGAACGGGCACCTGAGACTTTCACCCTTCACCCTTCACCCTTCACCCTTCACCCTTCACCCTTTTCTCGCTGAATTCCCCGAGACTGACATCACCATGAAAACGAAATTCTCTCGCTTCCTGTTCACCATTGCCTCGATCCTTTGGATCTTGCCAGTGGCGACGGGCGCGGAATTGAAACTTGAGAAAGGCGATCACATCTGCCTGGTCGGCAATGCGCTCTGCGAACGGATGCAACACCACAACCATTGGGAAACGCTCCTTCATCAGCGATTTCCCAAACTCGACCTGGTCGTGCGAAACCTTGGCTTTCCCGGCGATGAGCCGTTCGAGCGAATTCGCTCGGAGAATTTTGGTGATCCCGACCAGCACCTTGCCCACAGTCAGGCATCGGTGGTGATGTACTTCTTCGGACTCAACGAATCCTTTGCTGGCGAAGATGGATTGCAGAAGTTCATTGCCGACATGACCAAGTTGGTGGAAGAGACCAAATCGAAAGACTACGGATTGGGAAACCCCGATATCGTGCTTGTTTCGCCGATCGCGTTTGAAAACACCGGCGACCCCAACTTGCCCGATGGCAAGGCTCACAACGAACGGCTAGCGATGTACACCGAGGCGTTGGCGAACGTAGCCGATCAGACCGGTGTGGCGTTCGCCGACGTCTTCCATCCAACGATGGCTTTGTTCGAAGACCGTGATGAGCGATTGACTCTTAATGGATGTCATCTCAATGATGTTGGCTACGCGGCGTTTGCACCAATTTTGGACGATGCCCTGTTCGGGACGGGCGGCCCCCAGCAGACGGATGCGAAGATCAAGGCGGCGCTTGACGACAAGAACTTCCATTGGTGGCATCGATATCGTGCGGTCAACGGTTATTCGATCTACGGCTCGCGCGGCAAAGCGGGCTCGGACGGCACGTACAACAACACCGATGTGATGGAACGCGAACGCGTGATCCTTGACCAGATGACGGCGAACCGTGATCAACGGATCTGGGCGCTCGCGCGCGGCGAGTCCGTTCCTGCCGAGATCGACGATTCGAACACGCTGCCGTTCATCAACCCAAAAACGAACGTGGGCGGTCCGGACGACCCCAACGCGAAACGCGGAAAGCTCGGATCACTGGATTATCGGCCGGCCGAGGAACAGGCCAAGATGTTCAAGTTGCATCCCGACTTCGAGATTCAATTGGTCGCCTCCGAAGAACAGTTCCCTGAACTTGCGAACCCGGTGGCATTGAACTTTGACAACAAGGGTCGGCTTTGGGTCGCAACCATGCCTTCCTATCCGCACTGGAAACCGAAGACCAAGCTCGACGATAAGATCCTGATCCTTGAAGACCACAATGGGGATGGCCGGACCGATGAGTGCAAGGTGTTTCTCGATGGCCTGCACCAACCGACCGGCTTCGAAATAGGCGATGGTGGTGCCTACGTCGCGGAACAGCCCGATATCATTTTCGCCAAGGACACCAACGGGGACGACATTGCCGATGTGCGAATCCGCAAGTTGTTCGGATTTGATTCTGCGGACTCGCATCACGGGATCGCGGCGTTTGAATGGGGCCCGGGCGGCAACCTCTACTTCCAGGAGGGAACCTTCAAGTATTCGCAGGTTGAGAGTCCGTACGGATTGGTCCGCATGGCGGAGGCGGGAATCTGGGCGTATCACCCCAAGAGTGAACGAATTGGCGTGTTCTGTAGTTTTGCCTTCGCGAACCCCTGGGGTCATGTCTTTGACCGTTGGGGACAAGACTTCATCGGCGATGCATCACCCGGCAATAGCTACTGGGCGGCGCCGTTGACCGGTCGCATCGATTACCCGTTGAAGCACCCCGGCGGCAGCCAGCATCGGCGCATCGCGAGCATCACAGGCGGCGATCCGAAATTCAGTTTTTGGACGTTCTACCCGAAGCGAATCCGACCGCTGGCGGGCTGTGCCATGGTCTCCAGCCGCCATTTCCCGCCGGAGATGCAAGGCAACTTCCTGGTAACGAATTGCATCGGCGATCGAGGGGTGCTCAACCACGAGGTGCGTGAAGAGGGATCGGGTTTCGTCGGCAAAGAAGTCGAACCGATTCTGATGTGCGACGACGGCAATTTCCGACCGGTCGACTTGCAGATCGCGCCCGACGGCTCCCTTTACATCGTCGACTGGCATAACGCACTGATCGGGCACCTGCAACACAACCTGAGAGAACCGAATCGCGACCACAGCCACGGTCGAATCTGGCGGATCACGCACAAGACGCGGCCGCTTCTCGAACCGGCCAAGATCGACGGCGAACCGATCCCGGCGCTGCTCGAGCTACTCAAAATGCCCGAAGACCGCACACGTTATCGAGCGAAGCGTGAACTGGCGACGCGAGAGACCGATGAAGTGATGGCGGCCTTGAAAGAGTGGACCGCGAATCTCGATCCCGATGGCGAAGATTACGAGCACCACCTGCTCGAATCGCTGTGGATGCATCAGACTCACAACGTGGTTGATACCGAGTTGCTCGAGAAGTTGCTCACAGCCAAGGATCACCGAGCCAGGGCGGCTGCGACCCGAGTCCTTTCGTTCTGGCTCCAAGACGTCTCGAATCCCTACGAGTTGCTCGAAAGATGCATTCGCGACGATCATCCGCGCGTTCGTCTGGAGGGAGTTCGTGCGGTTAGTTTTCTCAGTGGTGATGAAGCGATCGAACTTGTCTTGGGTGTACTCGAACACGATGTCGACGATTACATCCAGTACACACTTGACGAAACGATGCGTCGCTTGGAGCAGTAGTTCTCCGGTCGTTACAGCTTGATTTTTTCCAGCGTGCCGGCAAGGGTCCAGTATTTGCCGGACGCAGTTCGTTGTTGTCAACTAAGTGAGGGTGTTCGGGAAAGCGAAGTAGGCCGAATCAAGCGAAACGCAGATCCGGCACCGAATCGCCGTTCAACGTCGAGTCACAACCTTGCCGGATCGGCGTCGCTGCGCTCCTTGATGCCGGCCTACATGTCGAAATGCCGGTATCTCCCGCAACAGAATTTTCGGACACGCTCAACTAAATCCATCCGTCCATACCTCGTTAGCTTTGTAGGCCATGCGATCGACACTCTTGCGTCCCGGATTCGTGCTTACCGCCCTGCTCGGGCTCGTTGTCCCTTGCGCGGCGCAGGACCACGATCATGGTCATCACTCGGCGGCGGCCGGTTCAAGCACGACGAAGGTCGCTCCCCCCAGGGTCTTCTTGGACAAGAGCCCAAGAATCGTTGAATACCAACTGAAGCGACTCGATAACACTCGGTTACTTCTCGTGGAGCGAAAGACGGACGATCCGAAGTACATCCCCGTCTACCAGGCAATCCTGTCACGCGTCGGCATGTCGCCGCAGTTCCGCGAGGAGGCGCTCAAGGCACTCGTCAAGTTGCGAGAGTCCGACGCCGTTTCCATCCTGCTCGAAACGATCGGGAAGCTTGACCAGGACGATCCGGATCAATCGCGGACGGCCGAGCGGCTTGCCGGGATGCTGCTCCGGCAACCGACCGGCGACTTGCGGGCACAAAGCGACACGATCGTCGAGGCGACGGCGGAGGACGACGATTTGCTGCGGTCGGTCGGCTACGCTGCACTGGTGATGGCGGGCAAAGCTGAACAAGCGTGGTCGCAGCTCGAACGCTCCGATCGGGACCAGCTCGCGTTTCTGCGCGGGATCGAATTGATTCCTGACGCGAAGAAACGTTCCCGACAAAGCGATCGGGCCATCGAGCTACTGCAGGGTTCGGACGACGATTCGGTTCGGGTGGCAGCGATCCGCGCTTTGGGATTCATTCCCGAGGACCAATCGCAGAGCTTCAAGCTTCTCGCTCCATTGTTCGCACAACCTTCCCTGCGGGATGAAGCCGTGCGGACGCTACTGAAGATCCCGGCCAGCGAGCGAGATGGCGAGGTGGCTGCCCGGCTTGCTGACCGATTGGTCGACTATGCCGAACAGACGCCTGCGGAGGATCGCACGAGTGCCGCCTTTGTCGATGCAATGCAGTTGGCGGACCAGCTTCTGGCGATGCTTCCCTCGGCGGATGCCAAAGCGTATCGACGTCGACTCGACGCGGTCACGGTACGAGTTATCCGGATCAAGACCGTTCGCGAAGAGATGCGATACGACATACCCTATTTCGCAGTCCGTGCGGGCAAGCCGGTTCAGATCGTCTTGGAAAACCATGACCTGATGCCTCACAACCTGGTGATCACCACGCCGGGCAACTTGAAAGTGGTCGCCCAGCTTGGGCTGCAAGTTGGTCCGACTGGTGGCTGGAAGGGACTTCCCTACGTTCCCGAGTCGGAGATGGTGCTGCACGCAACGGACCTGGTGCCGGCGGATCAACAAACGCGATTGACGTTTGAAGCCCCCTCGGAGCCGGGCGAGTATCCCTACGTCTGCACGTTTCCGCAGCACTGGTATCGCATGTACGGCGTGATGGTCGTGGTGGAAGACCTCGATGCTTGGCTCAAGAATCCTGTCGAGCCAGCGAATCCGATCGGCAGCAACCGAAAATTTGTGCAAGCTTGGACACTGAGCGACCTGCGGGTAGAACTGGAGGAGGGTTTAAAGGGACGTTCACCCGAAATTGGCCAACGCATCTTTGTGGAAGCGTCCTGTGCCGGTTGCCACAAGGTCAATGGAGAGGGCGGAGTTATCGGTCCCGAATTGACCGACGTGTTATCGCGATGGAAAGGCGATCGCATCGGCGTCCTGCGCGAAATCCTTGAACCGTCGCACAAGGTGGACGAGAAGTATCAGATGCAGAAGATCTTGACTATCGATGGCAACACGGTCACCGGGATTCTGATCGCGGAGGATGATGACAAGGTAACGTTGGTCTCCAGTCCCGACGCGAAAGAGCCAATGGTCCTGGCCCAGGACGATATCGAAGTGATGGTTCCGTCATCGGTGTCGATGATGCCCAAGGCGTTGCTGGACCAATACACCAAAGACGAGATTTTCGAATTGATGGCGTATCTGGAGAGTGTCAACCCGAAGGCCGAGTAACGTTCATCTTGGGAGAGCGTGTTTTGGGAAGGAATACGCAGGGACGCGAGAGTCGCTGAGACGCGGGGAAGAAGAAGTTTCGTGTTGGCGGGCCGATCATTCTTCCCTTGCGCCTTCCCGTCTCTCGCGCCTCTGCGTTAACTTTCTTTTCGTCGGCCGACTTGGAAGCTCTAATTGGCCGTCATCCAACGAACTTGAAACGGGCGAAGGGGGATAGCTTCGCCGCGATAGATTCGCTGCTCGGCCAATTCGTCGTAGCAGAGCTCGGCGTCGACCATGGATCGCTCCACGCTTCGCGGCTGATCGGTCAAATTCGCCACGACCGCCAGACTCTCTCCCGAAGCGGTTGTTCGCACGAAACCAACCAAGCCATCGCCGGGAAGATCCATCACGCGCTGCGCAGCGTTGGGGTGGAAGGCGGGTTGGGTCCGTCGCACTTCCAGCAAACGCCGATAGCCTTGGAAAACCCGACGTTGGATGCCCGTCGTCTCGGACAATGCCCGCTCCAACTCACCGCGATCGTATTTGTGGCGGTTGATCCGTCGGTTCTGTTGCGAGGATTCGACTCCTCTCACGTCGTTCGGGCTCCCAACGAGGCTGTGAAAATAAACCGCCGGCACACCTTGCATCGCCAACATGATGGCCTGGGTGGCAAGGAAACGTCTCGTGTTGACTGCGGGACGCGGATCCGTCTGGCTGGACACGGCGCTCAAGTACGTGATGTTCAACTCGTAAGGGCTATCGCTGCCATCCGGTTTTCGTCGCGTACTGACCCGTCCACCGCGCTCGAGCACCGCTTGCACAAGGCGGTCGACCCGTTCATCTGAAACCAGGCCTTCCAGGGGGCGGACGCCAATGCCGTCGTGCGAAGCGGTGAAATTGAAGAAGGTGGTTTCGCTCGAAGGCGGTTCCAGAGTTCCCAGCCATTGCCGCAACACGGAAGTGTCTCCGCTATGAATTGCGTCGAGCAACAAAGGCGGCAGACTGAACTGGTAAACCATGTGTGCTTCGTCATGCCCGTTGCCAAAGTAGCTGATATTCTCAGTGTGCGGCACATTGGTTTCGGTCAAGACCAAGGTCCCCGGCATGACTCGATCAAGAACACATCGCATCAGTTTGACCGCCGCATGCGTTTGAGGAAGGTGCAAACACGACGTGCCAATTTGCTTCCAAAGAAATGCGATCGCATCCAGGCGGATGATCCTCGCTCCCCGACGCGCGTACTCCACCAGCGTTTCCAACATCGCCAACATCACCCGAGGATTGGCATAGTTTAAATCGACCTGGTCCGCACTGAAGGTGGTCCAGATGTGTTTGTTACCGGTGGATGAATCAAAAGGCGTCAACAGGGGAAGGCTGCGAGGCCGAACAACTTGTGACAGGTCGGCGGCGGGGTCCTGGTCGATGAAGAAATCGGCGTATTGCTCGTCCCCCTCAAGAAATCCCTGAAACCATTGATGCTGTTGAGAAGCGTGGTTCAAGACGAGGTCAAACATCAAATCGAACGATTCCCCAAGTGCCGCAATGTCGTCCCAACTACCGACGGCGGGATCGACTGCCAGGTAATCAACGACCGAGAATCCGTCGTCACTGGTGAAGGGACAAAACGGCAACAGGTGCACGCAGCGAAGGACTTCGTCCAAGGAATGATCCAACAGAAAGCGATGTTGCGCCCGCAGCGGCGTTTCACCCGCATGGCGAACCTGGTCGGCGTACGTGATCAGCACGACATCGCGCTCGTTCCAAAGCTCCGCCGGTTGGTCGCCGATTGATCGGTCGGCCTGATCGTAAAGCCGACCAATTCCTTCGGCCAAAACTTCGGGCACAGATCCGTAGATCTCTTCGATCAACGATGAAGTCGGAGCGTCAATTGGCATGTCGATCTTCTGGAGTCTGGAGTCCGTAGTCTGTAGTCGAGGGCATCCGGGAATTCCGAAGCGCACGACACGCTGGCATGTCAACGTGTAGGCCGGCATCAAGGAGCGCAGCGACGCCGATCCGGCAGACGTTCTAGCTCCGCGCCGAATCGCAGTTCGGTGCCCGATCTGCGATTCGCTTGATTCGGCCTACTTCCTTCGAATTCCCGGACAACCTCCTATAGTCTGTAGTCTGTAGTTCGTAGTCTGTAGTTAAAGCCTCGACCCTACAGATTCTCCTGTCCCGTAAAGTTGGTGATCAGGGCACGCAGCTTGCGCCGCAGGACGCTATAGCTAAAGAATGCCTTGCCGATCTCGTAATTAAAATCAACCATCTGCTGACGGTAGTTCGGATCATCAATGATTCGCTGCACTTTGTTGACGACGTCTTTGGTCAGATAGCCGTCCATCGTGATCACTTTTGCGCCTTTGGGCTCAATGTCGGCGACAAAGATTGAGTAGCGATTGACTAAGACGGGTTTGCGGTAATAGAACGCCTCGAGCAATGCGTTTCCAAACCCTTCGTAGATACTGGGATACGTAATGAAGTCGGCTTGTGAGTAGGCATCGGCCAACGTGTAGATTCGCCTGCCATCGTCACCGACCGCCCTCTTATCGCCGACGTGCGTATCACAGAGGCGGAGGTCGACCCCTTGCGACTCGGCCAACTCCTGCAGAGCGACGAGATATTCGTGTCCCTCGTCACCACTGGCGTGGGATATAACCAATTTGCAACGAGAGTCTTTGAGTGCGGAGACCAAGGCGATCGCGTGTTCAATACCTTTTCTCGGCACGACTCGTGTCGGCTGCAGGAACAGGATGTCGTCGTCCGACAAACCGATATCAAGTCGGAACTGTCTCGCGTAGTCGTCGGGCGGCTCAGGTTCGGTGTCGAAATCAAGCACATTGGGAACGAGGGTCGAGGAAACGCCACGACGATGCGCCAGGTCCTCCTGAGCGAACGAATTGATGGTGACATTTTGAATTTGCGGCAAAGCGGGCGGGAATGCCATCCACAACAGATCCGTCACGGCAGAGACACTGAAACGATCGCGTTCCCAATAAAAATCGTGATGATGGGCAATGGTTGGAAAACCGGTCTCGGCGATGAAGTGCGCCAGGGCGACCCCCAACGGGATATTCATGGGAATGCAAAGCGCGTTTTGGACGATCAAGAGATCCAAACTGTAACGGCGAGTGAATTCGTACAGGGTCCCCTTGAGATAATCGGCCATCGCGTAAATCCGCTGCGTCACATCGGGCGTGCGTGTGCGGGTTCCGAAAACTCGACGGTTGATCCATTCAATGTCGGGGTGACCGAAGTAGGCATGAGGAACCACCATCGAGGTGGACTCGTCTCGGTCACTCAGGCCTGAATACCAATGACTCACGTGCCGATGATCCCACAGGACACGTGCCCACTTTGCACTCTCTAACGAGACGCCGTCCGTACCGGAGAACCGTGTACCTACAAAGCCAACTTGGACGCCCATGAAGTGCCAATGCCTTGGTTGAGATTGGAAATTCGTCGCCGATCTCGGATCAAAATCATGATCCAAAGGGAGAAAAAATACCGGCGTCGGCTGATTGCCGCTATGGGATTCTAAGACACTCTAGCAGTTGTCTCAGATCCGTCAGGACAACATCGGGCCGAAGTGAACGACATCGGGGGTCGTCCGAGCGTGGCCGCATGCTACGAGCGTCGCCAGCGAACCAGGCCGTCCGCAGGCCCGCTTGGGATGCGGCCCAGACGTCATTGAGCATGTCATTTCCGACATAAACCGCCTCGTAGGGAAGAATCCCGCGTCGTTGCAGTGCCTCGCGCAATGCATCGAACAGTCGCGGGCCAGGCTTTGACTGGCGAAATCGGTTTGAAAAGAAACAGAGATCGAGATCGAATCCGGCCCGCTCAAGATTTTTCTCATTCAGCAAAGACTCTACCAACTGCGGGGTGAAAACCTGCGCGTTGCTGACGATGCCCATCGGTGTGTCGGCGTTTGCCAACGCGGTCAGCACCTCGAAGCTTCCAGGCATGGGCCAGGTTGGATTGGCCCTCGCCTCATACTGCGCCGCCAACGCCACGGCAATCCCGACCCGCTCCGCACCCAATTCCAGACCCGATTGACGCAGAACTCGCCGCCAGACCTCCACGATGTCCACCTCCGGCTTGGGGCAATCATCGGTACGCCGACGCGCATTGATGCTCTCGATCTGCGAATGGATCATTTCCATGGTTGGTCGTTTCGGTAGTAAATCATCGATTCCCACCGCCTCGAGCGACTGTTCGATGAGGTCACTGTGATCGCGCGTGTCGGCCGAACCGACGTCACCACTTCCGCTAATCACCAGCGTCCCGTAAACGTCGAAAATCACCGCCCGAATTTCTGGCAGCGATCTCACGCTGGCTTCGACATCGGTTCGCAGCGGTTGCATTTCGCTGCGCAAACGCAGCACCGGCGAGAGCCATTCATGCCCGTTCACTCGATAACTCCTCGGTCCGACAAGGATAAAAAGGCCTGGTTCGATTGATCCGATCCATGGCGATCCCGATTCTCGGACCCGCGTCGTCGGGATCATCGAATGAAGAATCTTGATCAATCGGTGCGTCGAGCAAGGCCTGGTAGAGCGATATCAGACGCTCGCTCAGAACGGCGGGTGAGTAATTCTCTTGCACGATCTTTCCATTCAACTCAATCGCCTTCGGGTCCATCGGGGTGCGCAGGTCTGTCACCAGTTGCGATGAGCGTTCAAGCACCTGATGTCGGAAGCTGGCATCTTCGGAGATTCGCTGCAAGACTCGAACCTGTTCAGACGGCACCAACCGAGCGAAATCGATCGCGTCGTTTCCCTCCGGCCCCAGCGTCAGGGAGGGTCGAAAACGCTCAGGAAGTCGCCCCCAAGCCTGCTCGACGGACCTGGCATACTGCTCATGACAACGAGCAAGCCAATCGGGAGTCCCGGGAATCGCGATCGAGTCATAGAACTTGCTCAACGTCATCCCGCTCTCGACGAAATCATCGGCAACGTTTGCAAGTCGCCTGGCGATCACCTCGCGTCTCAACAACCAGGGCTCGAGAAAAGCCATTCCAAAACCCTCCGCGACACTCGTCGAAAGAACGTACTCGGAGGCGAGCAAGCTGTTGACGAAGGGCAGCTCCGCATGTTGCCCAACGTCAAACAGTGCTCGGGAGGCGAACTGCGGAGCCACTCGCTTCCACCTCTGATAGGAACGCCTTTCGACCGGTGTGGCGGGGCATAGGGTCAACCCAAAGTAGCAGTCTTCCGGGGCAAGTTGGCTGATCAACAAGAACTCGCCCACGTTCTTGCGACGAATCCCGCGCACCGGATAAAGACACCATCGGGCGTCGGACGGCAATCCCAACACTTGTCGCACCAGGGCCAAGGACTTGTCTCGTGACAAGCCATCCGGCAAAGCGGAATCGCCCGCTGGTGCCAGCACCGTGTTGGGCAAGTACGAGACGCGTTGTTTCGGAATGCCGATCTCGCCCAAGGCCCGGGCATCGGCGCGGGTCAGCGTGCAGTAATGGATCTGAGGTGCCAAAGGGTAGAGGTAACGGTCAACCGAGCGAGGCTCGTCGGCATCGATCGCGTTAATCAATCGCAGGTAGTTTTCCGGACGGCTGTCTTCTGCGAAGTCGTGGATCTGGAGAAGCAATCGCCAGCGTTTGCCGGCCAGCAGCCGGATAACCTCCGGCGCCGCCGTGTTCTTACCCAGGCTGTGGTTGTGCCAATGAAGGATCGAATCACTCGGATCCATGCCTCGCGACTCGAATTGTTGCAAAAGCGAACAACAGATCCGCTGACTGCGCTCGGCCAGGGAATCAGACTTCCAAGGCTTTGCGTCGTAATCGAAATCCGGAAGAACCACGTGCTCGACCGCCTCGCGAGTTGCCGATGACAAGCCGCTGATGCGATCGCCCGAAACCAGAACGATCCGATCGACATCTCCCCGCTCGCCGAGACCCCGCTCGCCGAGACCCCGCTCGCCGAGACCCCGCTCGCAAAGACCCCGCTCGCAAAGACTTCGCACATGGTTCTCGACCACCTGCGTCACGCCCCCCCGCTCGAAGTGACAGTGAAGGATGACGATGTTCAAGTCGGACCTCTCGGAGTGATCCCGCGCGGTGATGAACCCGTCAGCCACTCATCAGAACAAGTCGCTCGGGAGCCACACGCCGGTGGCAATGGTTGGCTGCAGAAGCGGCGGGCTACCGAGATTCTAGGAGATTCTGCCCCCAGCGTCAGTCATGCTGAGACGAGCGTCAGTCATGTTGAGAATCAAGCCGGCGCGGTGCAAACCGAGTCGGTTGCCGACCTTCTTCGTGAGCTCGGTGCCTCCACGAGAGGTTCCGAGCTCTTACCACCGCCACTGAACTCGAATACACCGAGAATGATGAAGCGAATTGCCTTCGGCGTAATATGTGACGAAGAGGATCTCCGTTCAAATTCACCGCGTGGAAATCAATGAGCACCGCTGAGCTGTTTCGCAAGTGTCACGAGATGGCAGGTCTCGCACCGGACACTTCCTTGGAGCCCGATTCCCTGGTGGGGTTCTTTCAGGCATTCCGGCCCGACGGACATGCACTGAGTTCACTGTTTGATGAGTTGGATGCCGGAGAGGAGCTGCACGATCGTCTGCAGCAGCTATACGAGGCTGCCGGAGATGATCGTCGTCCGAGCGGGGGACGTGACGCCTACTTTGTTGTGCGTCAGCCGCCGCCGCTCGACCCGAATCGAGCCGAAGAGTTGGCAAGAGACTGGTTGCTGGGCTTGCTTGCGATTGCCAGCTTCGCCAACGAAAAGTCGATCTCCGAGGCATTGCATCCGATTCCGGGGATCCGCGTGCTGGAAGGCATTCCACCCAAGCACCCAAAGCAAGAAAACGAGAAGTCAAACCTGTTGAAGTCGGTCCAACAGACCGCGGCGCTCGTTGAGCGAATCGATGCCGGTCCGTACGCCGCAGCCC
>JARFQX010000918.1 GCA_029287555.1 Rubripirellula sp.
GACCAGTGAGCGTAAATTGCGGCTGCGGTTTCAATGTGTCTCGATCTTTGTGTGAAACGTCCTCCTGATAGCCGGCACCGGGCTCGAAATCAAAGCTGCTCGCCGCAGTTCGGGCAAGTGTTGTGCACCCGAAAAGACTTCAAGCGGGTCCTGTGTCCACAGGCCGGACAAGGACGTCCCCCGCCTTGGAGATTCCACACGATCTCTTCGATGACGTAAGCGAAGCCCACGGTCCAAGCCAACACCATCCCAACATACCAGGGTACGGTTTTCTTCGCGAAATTCTGCAAGCAGCCGTACGCGAATGCGAGCAGGATTGGCGCGACAGCGTGTTTCCATTTGCGATATTGCAACCACATGTTCTTAACCTCGCCTTAACCTTGCTCGAATAAGGTAAGGACAAGCGGCGTGCTTTTCAGACGTCGCGTCCCATGGTTTGAACCGCGCGGTAATCTTCTAATATCCGTTTCATCTATACCGCGAAGCGATTACAGATTTTTGGAAGATGGTGCGCCCCGGCCACCTGCGACAACGGGCCATACCCCGACGTCATCCGTATTTTGGAGTTTTTGATGAGACCTACTCACGCAATCATTTTTCTAGTCTTTGTCTCTTGGGTAAGTGGCAGAGCACATGCCAACGAGAACTGGGAAGACCATCCCCCGTGGCTGGGAACTTGGCACGCTAATCCTGAAGTCGCCCGAATTCTGGGATTTTCCCAAGAAGGATCCGTTGAAAGGGAGAAATTGAAGATCGAGTTCTTCGCGTCCCGAGATGACGCGATCGCGGCGGCCGGAAGGGAAATCATCCAGCGAGTGGAATCCATGTTCTCCGAGCGGATGGGCGGCAGGCATCAGATCATTGCCGCGGGGCGATGGAACGAAGAAAGATTCACGGTCGACTCCTTGTGTTTCGTGACTCAGATTCAGGGGGCAAGATTTCTGTGGTTCGGTGACCCGAGCGTCGCCTTGAACGGTGATGAAGTCAGCTTTGTTCGCGGAGTGGATCCGGAGCATGATTTGCTCGTACTTGATTCGCACATGCCCAGCTTCATCAAGCGACGCTTACGCCGCACGGAACAGACGGCAAGCTTTTTTAAGGCGGTGGGTTACCAGCAAAAAAAAACCGAGGCAGAGAAGTGAACGAGGCCGCCTCTGACGAGACTGAGACTCACAGCCGGGAAACGCTCGCGAACGAGGCTTCGTTGACGCGATAGTCATCCAAATGTTGGAACCGAATCCCTATTCGCCAGACGCGACCGACTCTGTCGTTGACGAAGTAACGGTCATCGACAAGCGGCGTCGTGTCCTGATAGCGGTTGCGATCGGACTCGGCTGCTGTTTGATTGGTCCGATCTTCTTATGGCTCTACTTGAACGGCGCGCCATCATGATTCAATTCAAGATTGCCAAGCAACGGCGTCCGGTATTCCTGACGTTACTGACGGTCGTGGCACTATTGGTTCGTCACGCTGACGGCGATGATTCGACAAAATCACGAATCAAGATCGATCGGGAGACGACTTTTTTGACAGGCCCGCTACGAACCGATGGAACGGTTGACTACGCGGCCGGCATCAACGCGCGAATGAAACAGGGCGTCACCCCGGAAAATAACGCCTGCGTTTTGCTCTGCGAGGCGATTAGGCCGCTAGAAACCTGGGACATGCCGCCGGATTACTTCAAGGAGATTGGCAGGATGCCGCCGCCGAGAGATCGAAGTTATGTGCGTTACCTTGCCGCCGGGGTCGCGGATCCCTCATCTGATGCCGCGAGGCAACGAGTTGAGCTCGTCCTGAACTTCATTGAAGATACCCCGCGTCCGTGGACACGATTGGAATTCCCGGAAGTTGCCAGGGTGCTCGATGGCGATGACGCGCCACTGAGGATCGTTCACGCGGCGGCCAAACGCGACCGTTTCTACTCGCCGATCATGACGCGCGGTTTGGACAACGTTGATCCATTGCCGCTCGTGGCCGCCATGGATCCCATGACAACCCAGCTGCCCTACGTGGTCCATTCTCTGCGGCTGCGTGCCATGCTGAATCTTGGGGAAGGCAACCAGGAAGCAGCTTGGAAAGACCTCCATGCTTGCTTCAAACTCGCCAGGCTCATTGGCATCGGGCCCAGCAAGGTACACGCTCAACGCAACTACATGCTCGAAGAATTGAGCTGTGCCGCGATGGACGCTTTGATTCGCGAAACGGACCCTTCAGCGGTGCAAGCCAAGCGGTATCTCGATGCGCTCAGATCTTTGCCTTCCCGAGCGAGACTGAGTGAAAAGGTTGACCTGTTCGAACGTTGTGCCTATCTCGATTCACTGCTCGTCATTCGAGCGAATCAGGAGGGAGCAATCGCATATCTCGACTGCGAACCAGGTCTCGCCGCGGCTGGCAAAATGGTGAATCTGTTCTGGAAGGACGCGATCGACTGGAACGAGACGCTTCGAATCGGCAATCGTTACTACAATCGTCTGGTCAAGAGCGTGGAAAAGCCGAATCTCGCGCAGCGACGTGAAGAGGCGACGGCGCTCCGTCAAGAATTGAACAGCCTTGCGGAGAGCGCCATTGGTGTTCGAGGCACGGACGATAGGGCGAATGGTCGCGCGGCGCCCGGGTCGAAATCGAAACTTCTTGCCGCTATCATCGCCGCAAAGTTGATGTCCGACATTGACAAGAATCTGCTCTTGGAGTCACGAGTGAAGCAGCGGTTTGCAAATCTCGAAGCTGCGTTGGCTGTTGCCGCGAACCGCGAAGGCTTTGGTGAAGAATAAGAGAAGCGAAGTCAAGCTGGATCACTTGCGAATGAGCAACGTAATGCGTTTGGTCGCTGCGACAAGCTTGGTCCTCAAGTTGATGGGAGTTTAAAGATTCATTAGAGCATTGCAGTGATTCGATGAAGGATCTGTGAAATGCGAACAATGCCCGACATTCTTTCCCCGCGGCAGTTGGCGGGTCGAGACGACTCTCGCACCCGCCTGTATAGTACGCGAAAGTGAACCTCAGACTCCGGGATAACAGAACGATGAATCTTGAACTTCATACCAGCGAGCGTGCGACGAATGCGAAGTCGGAAGATTATGCGATGCTGCTCGAACAGTATGGTTGCGGTCCGATCCAATTCACTGGAACGAACGATGCTCTCTTTGAGCGTCACTTGACCTTTGACCATGTCCTGCAAGCCGCGTCGGTCGGTGATCGCGAGCGTTTTGAGTCGGCGGCTCGAGCACTTCGGGATGTGCTTTCGCAAAGGTGGATCCACACGGAGGCGACTTACCAGCGCGAGAACGCCAAGCGTGTGTATTACCTCTCGATGGAGTTCCTGATCGGGCGTGCGTTGAACAACAACGTCATCAACCTAATGCTCGATCCGCTGGCGCGTCGCGTCGCGGAGGAGAAGCAGATTGATTGGAACGAACTGTTGGAGGCGGAACCGGACGCGGGACTGGGAAATGGCGGCCTTGGGCGTCTGGCAGCTTGCTTCTTGGATTCGATGGCGACGCTGCAGATCCCGGCGATGGGATACGGACTGCGGTATGAATATGGGATTTTTAGACAGACGATTCGGGAGGGTTGGCAGCACGAGCAGCCCGACCATTGGTTGCAGCGTCCGGACCCCTGGGAGGTCGCGCGACCAAATGAGGCCGTCGACGTCCATCTCAACTGCTCCTTCGAGGTCCGCGGAGGAACCTTGCACACCGTGGTCGGCCGTCCGTCGACCCTCAAAGGAATACCCTATGATCGTCCCGTGGTGGGCTACGGGGGGAAGACCATCAATTCCCTCCGGCTGTGGGCGGCCGCCGCGGAAAACTCATTTGATTTCCAGGAGTTTAGCAGCGGCGACTTCGTCGGCGCACTCGCCGAAACGCTGACGGCCGAATCGCTCACGCGTGTCTTGTACCCGGACGACTCCACCAGCATGGGAAAAGGCCTGCGATTCATTCAGGAGTATTTTCTGGTGGCATGCTCCCTGGCCGATCTCATCCGCCGCTTCCGGCAGAACAACCAGGACTGGAATCAACTACCGCAAAAGGTAGCGATCCAGTTAAACGACACGCACCCGTCGATGGCGGTTCCCGAACTGATGCGAATCTTGTTGGACGAAGCTGAGCTTTCCTGGGATCAGGCCTGGGATCTGACCCGGCAGTCGCTGGGCTATACCAACCACACGCTGTTGCCCGAAGCACTGGAGAAATGGCCGGTCGCATGGTTCGAGGCACTGCTGCCCCGCCACCTGGAAATCATCTACGAAATCAACCGTCGCCTGATCGAGGACGTAAAGTCCCGATTTCCGAACGACGCGAGCAGGGCCGCGCGAATGAGCATGATCGCAGAGGGACCTGACCGCGCGGTTCGGATGGCCAACCTCGCCATTGTCGGTTCGCATAGCACCAACGGAGTCGCAGAGATCCACTCGCGGCTGCTGCGCAGCAACACGGTCAAGGATTTCGCGGAGATGTTTCCCGAGCGATTCAATAACAAGACCAATGGTGTGACGCCGCGTAGGTGGCTGTTGATGGCCAACCCCAGTCTTGCCAGCACGATCACCGACGCGATTGGTGACGACTGGGTTACCGATCTCGGGCGTTTAAACCGATTGCAGCCGCTCGCCGACGACGCGGCTTTTCGTGCGCAATTTCGACAGGCCAAACGTGACGCCAAGGTTCGCTTTGCTCATTGGCTGCGGCGGACCGCCGGGCTGACCATCGACCCGGACAGCATTTTCGATTCTCAGGTCAAGCGGATTCACGAATACAAGCGACAACTACTCAATGCGCTTCGAATCGTCGTGCTCTACAACCGGCTCCGCGAGAATCCGGACTTGGATCTCGCACCCCGAACCTTCCTATTCTCTGGGAAGGCCGCACCGGCGTACCACTTCGCCAAGGTCGTCATCAAGTTCATCAACAATCTCGCCGGCACAATCGACGGCGATCCCGCGATTCGCGATCGACTGAAAGTTGTGTTCCTGCCCGAGTATTGCGTCACTCAGGCGGAATACCTGATTCCGGCCTCGGATGTCTCCAATCAGATCTCCACCGCGGGATACGAGGCAAGCGGTACGAGCAACATGAAGTTCATGATGAACGGAGCGTTGACGCTGGGCACGCGTGACGGAGCCACCATCGAAATGGCCGAGGAGGCGGGTGAAGACAACTTCTTCCTGTTCGGCCTCACCGCAGAACAAGTCGCCGCCAGCCGCGGGAACTATAACCCGTATTGGCACTACGAGAATGAACCGGAGACACGAGCTGCCCTTGACCTGATTTTCTCGGACCATTTCAGCCGCTACGAGCCAGGGGTCTTCGCGCCGCTTCGGGACGCCTTGTTGACCAACGACGACCACTACCGGCACTTGGCCGACTTGCAATCGTATCTGCGAGCCGATCAGTCCGTGCGCGAGTTGTACGCAACACCGGATGAATGGAGTCGCAAGGCAATTTTGAACGTGGCGAGTTCGGGGAAGTTTTCCAGCGACCGGACCATCGCCGAATACGCGACTGACATCTGGAACGTTGATCCTTGCCCGATTGACTGACGCCATGAGACCGGCAGGCGAAATGCTCCTGAAGATCAAGACGTAACCCTGGATCCCATTGTACGATGTCAACAAAATCCGACCAACGGTTCGATGCGACTCAGCTTTCGTACGCAATCCACGTGCGGCGAGCCATCCGCGCGATTGAGGATCTTCGACAGCAAGCGCTCGCGCGTGAGAAGGAGTTCTTCCCCGCGCTGCAAAAAACGTCACCCTTGACGCGAGAGAGCGGTTACAACCTGGTCCACTATCTGGCTCTCCGAAACAACGATATTCGAGAGTTGCAGCAGCATTTGCACAGCCTCGGCGTCAGTTCACTAGGTACTGCTGAAGCTCATGTCATGGCGTCGCTGAATGCGGCGCTCTTTGCACTCCATCGCCTGATCGGAAGCGAAATCCCGGAGTCGCTTCACGAAACGGCCCCGGTCACTATTGAGATCGGACGCGAGCTGTTGGCTGAGCATACCCATGCCGCACTCGGCCCGAAACCGAAGCAACGTGTTAGTCGGATCATGGTGACGATGCCCAGCGAAGCCGCCGACGACCCCACCATCATCCGCAAGCTGCTGGCCGACGGAATGGATGTCATGCGGATCAATTGTGCGCATGACAACGCGGATGCTTGGTTGAGAATGATTGATCACCTGCGGTCTGCCGAATCCGAGCTCGGGCGGTCCTGTAAGGTATCGTTCGACCTTGCCGGCCCAAAATTGCGAACGGAGCCTCTCGTTCCAGGTCCCGAGGTGATCAAATGGAAACCGGTCCGGGATGCATTGGGCCGAGTGACATGCCCCGCTCGAATCTGGCTGACGCTTGATGCCGGGACAGTCGACGATGAGTCTGCGTTCGTGATACCTATTGAGTCGCATTTGAGTGGTATGGTCGGCGACTCGATTCGACTGCAGGATGCGCGAGGTCGCCAGCGTCTTCTGAATGTCATTGCTGTGAGCGACAAGGGTTGGCTGTGCCAGTCGGATCGGACGGGTTACGTAACATCGGGAACAATCTTCGAGGTTTACCGGGAAGAATCCAAAATCGGCTCAGGTCAAGTCGCGAAACTGCTGGCTACGGAGAACGCCTTGAAATTGAAAGCGGGCGATCAGTTAAGGGTTGTTCGCGAGCAACAACTCGGACGCCCCGCAACCGTGGACGCGAACGGTTGCGTCATCGAGCCGGCAACGCTCTCGTGCACACTACCGGAAGTTTTTGAATCCGTTCGACCGGATGAGCGGATCCTGTTCGACGATGGCAAGATATCGGGAGTCATCGAACAGGTCAGCGATGCGGAGTTGATCGTTCGTGTCGTTTCGACGGCGAAGGACACCGCGAAGCTCAAAGGTGAGAAAGGTATCAACTTGCCTGACAGTTCCCTGCATGTCCCTTCCTTCACTGAAAAGGATTTGGAGGATTTGAAATTCGTCGTTAAGCACGGCGACCTGGCGGCACTGTCCTTTGTTTAACGACCAGAAGACATCGAACAGTTAATCCAAGAGCTGGATCGACTGGCGGCTTCAAAGGTCGGGGTGATCCTCAAAATCGAAACTCGGTTAGGGTTCGAGAATCTGTTCCGGATACTGCTAGCCGCACTGCAGCGGCCGCCGGTAGCGGTCATGATTGCGCGGGGCGATCTTGGCGTGGAAGTCGGTTTCGAAAGGATGTCGGAGGTTCAGGAGGAAATCCTGCTGCTTTGCCAGGCGGCGCATGTCCCAGCGATCTGGGCAACTCAAGTACTCGAGTCACTCGCTAAGGGAGGGGTCCCCTCGCGCGGCGAGGTCACCGATGCAGCAATGTCCAGTCGCGCCGAGTGTGTGATGCTTAACAAGGGCCCGTACATCGAGCAGACGATGGAATTCCTAAGCGGGATTCTTAGCCGCATGCAAGAGAATCACGCCAAGAACAGGGCCACGTTACGAAAGCTACGCATCACTGATCTCCAGCACGAGTAACGCGAACAAACGGTGCTGGTTGCCGGTCCCTCATGGTTTTTAGTCGGCGCCAAACGGGCATTCTCAATTGGTGCAGTTCTTGGAACTTCTCTGCCGACGGTGACCCCTATACCTGCTTTGCGACGACGTAATTCTGATTGGACGGATTGAAGAGAGCAGGGCGCGAATTCGCGACCCCTACACGCTGAACAACGTAGACACCAACAGGTACGCGAGCAGTCCTATCGGATAGACCACACCCACGTTCGACATATTCGAACTGGCTAAATTGTCGAGCACTTCTTGCGTATCATTCAGCTCGTCCAGCCTGCCCTCACTTCGCGATGCTGCGAAGACCGCAAAGAAGGAGACCACTTCGGGGATGCTCGTGACAAAACCTAGTTCATCCACAAACCGTAGCTTGAACAGCTCTCGGACTTGCCGGTAGCGCGTCACCGCGAGCGACATTAGGATGACATTGATGATATTCGAACTGGCTATGTTCCATAAGCCAGCCTCCCAGACTCCTGCGAGTCCAGCGGAAACGAGACAGACCAACTCAGGAACCGATGTCGCGTACCCCGTGACCTGCCCGCGAGACGTGGCGCTCCAATTCAGTGCGTTGGCGATTTGATCGATGCCACGAAGAAGACCAAACTTTACCAGTAAGACAATCGCTCCGGCCGAGACGATCATGATGAGGGCTGACACTTGCGCCTCCGACTGAATTGAGCATACAGGCTGCCAATGCTCGAACGAAAGAAGCCTCAACGTCGACGCGGCAAGAAAAAAAATCCGTCGCGCCCCGCACGATGAGGGATTTGCCGCTGCCAATTAGCAGGTGGCGACCAAAGGGAAGTCACCAACGGGTCATGCGTTGTCGCCTTCGGTGGAGGTACCAGTGTCTACAAGCGATTTCATGCCCCATCGCCAACCCGTGAT
>JARFQX010000928.1 GCA_029287555.1 Rubripirellula sp.
CGTGGGCTCGGAGATGTGTATAAGAGACAGACCTGACACTCCTTCCAGCACTGATCACGATGGTGGACGGGCGAAAGGCAAGGGCTTCCTCGGCTGTTTACGATTCGTAGAGGCCGGCCCAATCATGCTTCTGAATCTGGCCGCACTTGGTGCACTTGATTTGCGTCCCCATCGCTGTTGGAGGGATGCGGATTCGTCGACGGCAACCCTCGCAGGTGACCCGCAGGACAGCGTCGGTGGCAGTGATTTCGTCAAATCTTGACGGCGGGATTCCCGGCATCGAGATGTCGTCGGCGGTCAGGCTGGTCAGCAGCGACTCCGACAACTGAGTGACTTCGGCAATCCGGTCAGCTAATCGACGCACGCTTTCTTCGAACGCATTGCGAGCCAACCGGCCGTTACCGAAGTGTCGATCACGACGCTTGTAAAGGTGATTAAAACCGAGGAGTACTCGATATCGGGCATCGCCGGGAAGATCGTACTGGTTCTGCTCGCACATCCTCTGAAAGATCATGCCGAGTTCGGCGGGTGAGTAATCATCGAACTCGATCTTGTTATTGATTCGAGAGGACAATCCGGGATTCGAGCGGATCATCTCATCCATCTCGTTGCTGTACCCGGCCAGGATCACGGCCATCGAAGAGCGGTCGTCTTCCATCCGCTTGAGCAACGTTTGAATCGCCTCGCGACCGTAAGCGTCATCGCCGGAGGAGTCGACCAGGCTGTACGCCTCATCAATGAAAAGAACACCACCGAGCGCCGAATCGCAAAGTTTGTTTGTCTTGGGACCGGTTTGTCCTGCATACTCGGCAACCAAGCCGCTGCGGTCGGTTTCCACCACGTGGCCGCTTTCCAAGGTACCCAGGGCGCCGAGAATCTGGCCAATGATGCGGGCGACGGTCGTCTTGCCGGTCCCCGGGTTGCCCACGAAAGCCATGTGCAAACTGATCGGCATCGTGCTCAAACCCGCTTTGCGCCGCTGCTGCTGCAAGCGAAGGAAATTGGTGTAACTCTTGACTCGCTTCTTGACTGCCTCCAAGCCAATCAATCCATCGAGCTCATTCAAAGCTGATCGCAGACGTTTCTCTCGATCTTCCTCGCTGACCGGTTCCTGCGAGACATCCACGACTTCGTGCTGCTGCTGATGTTGCTGGGCCTGCGCGGACGCCCCGCCGCGTCCGGATCCCAGCGGCGCTAGGATGCCCTGCGGGTTGGCTGGGTGAAGTGCCATGTCGATTTCGCGTTGCAGCGTGTGCAGCGCGACGGCCTCTTCCGGCATGGTCTGCCCGTCGCACTTGGCGACGAGATTGGCCAGCCGCATCACAATCGTTTCGACCTGGGCCTTACTGTCGGCCAACGGTGCGTAACGAACAAACGGAGCAACAAGCGATTCCCAACGGAGCTGGTCGGCTTGCTGGAACAAACCGATCGCGGCTTCGCGAAGCGCCTTGCCACGCAACTCCTGGCCCCAAAGATGTTCGATCATTGCTGCGGCGACCCGCTTCTCCTGGGGCGTCCAGCGATCGTCGGCTCGGACGACCGTCACGTAGACTTTCATCAAAAGCCCACGATGCAGATCGTCCATCAGTTCCTCGAACTGGTCGGCACGACCTTCCAGGAGCGTCGGGTGCCGACGAACCATCCAGGCCCCGCACTTGCGATAGAGCTTGCCACAATCGCGCAGCACCCTCCGCAACATGCCGATCAAACGGGAATCATCCTCGTCCTTCATGACGCCGGTGAAGCGGGAAATGGTGAACCGAAAGGGGGCCGCGCTGGCTTTGAATGATGCCAGTTTAACGGCTGCAAGTCACCACGGGCGAGGCGGTCTGCAGAGAGGCACTCGGGATCAAAAAAAGCGGCCGGCTCGCGTGATGGTGGAAACGCGAGGCCGGCCGCAGGAGTCGGCAGCCATCGATGACCGTCCGTTGTCGACTACCGGCTCTTTCGAGGATCATTCGCTCAGCCGGTTGACTCGGTCAGCCGGTCTGGCTCGACTCGCTCAGACGATCTGAGTCGACTCGTTCAGACGATCTGGGTCGACTCGTTCAGACGATCTGGGTCGGGGAAGCTTCCACCGCGGCCGCCGTCTGGAAGTTTCCCAAACGTTGCCCGACGGCTTTCCGTTGAAGTTTCTCGACCTTCTCCAGAATCCGGTGTTCGCCCAGGCTGATCATCGCTTCGGCGACGGACTTCGCGCCAAAAGCTTCTAACAGCTTGGAACGCTCTGCTTCGACCGTTCGTTGCGAGACATCGATCTCCGACGCAATCAATTTGTTGGGCATCCCGGTCGCAGCAAGTTCCAACACGCGGCGCTGACGGTCCGTCAGACGTGTGAGGATGCGGCGGGTCGTCAAGAGTTTTTGATGGAGGACTTCCTGTTCCGAGTATTGAATTTCCGCGTACCTCAGATGACGCGTCATCAAGTCTGGATCCCACGGCTTTGGCAGCAACGCGATGGCCCCAAGTTCGAGGCTCATGATTGCTTCCTCACTCAGCCGATCGTGGCAAGTGACGATCACGGAAGCCGGGATCTCGTTTTGCAATAGGTCGCGCTGCAGCGCATGCCCATCACCGGCGGTCGTATCCAGATCCAAGATCACAGCAAGGATCCGTTCCAGAGGAACTTCGCAACGCAGCTCCGCGACCGACGATGCGAAACACAGCGGCAAGCCCTGAGCTTCGACGATCCTTCGGAGAGGCCCTTCCAACTCCGTCTCTTGGTCAACAACACCGACGAGCGGCGTTGATTGATTGGCTTCCAAATATGACATTTCAGTTCCGTTTCGGAGTAAATAAGTGCGGTGCGACAAACTCACCTCACTCAGTTACACGCGATCGGAGACCACCCTCCGCAGTAGTTTTCGCGGATTTCCGTAACTCAGGGCCTGCCGGTTCCTTTGCCGATTCGGGTTGTTCCGCTCTGGCAGAGAAACTTCTCGCCGAAACCCCGAGTTTTCCCGCCGTTCAACAAGGGAACAACGCACCGACGCCACTAGCCACTAGCCACTAGCCTCTCGCCACCCAAACTCTAAATAAGTGTGCGCAATTGTGAATTGCTAGCCGTGCTCGTGCTCAGTCGCTCGCGACGGTGCTCGTGCTCGAATCAATTGGCGCGGCTCTTGCCATTCTTTTCAATTGCGAGCACCGCTTCGCTGAGCACGAGCACGAGCACGAGCACGAGGAGTTCCGCACTGTTCCACAATCTCGCACGCTTATTTAGATGGCGGCAAGGACCATGGCACGCGGCAGGGAAGTCAGCCCGGCGCTAGTGGACGCCGTGCATCATCCGCTTGAGCATCGGGGTCAAGGCAGCGATCAAGACGCCGGCCGCAATCGGAAAGACCACCAGCATCAAGAAGAATCCCGGCAGCCCTGGAATCAAGAACGAGAGTTCGGCTTCGCCCCCGGGAGTGGCTGGAACAAACCGTTCCGAGAATCGGGCCACCAACCCCGCCAGCAGGTTCGAGAGGGCAAACGTGAAAAACCACAGGCCCATCATCAGGCTCTGCAGTCGTGCTGGCGCCAATTTGGTGACCATCGACAAGCCCACCGGGCTGAGGCAAAGCTCACCCCACGTGTAGATCACGTAGGTCATCAGCAACCAATGGGCTCCGGCAAGCCCGTCGCGAGCATCCATCGCCCCGAACACCATCGCCACGAAGGCGAGCCCGAGTAACCACAAACCGATGGCAAATTTCATCGGCGTCGAAGGATCTGTCTTCTTTCGCTCCAGATAGATCCAAAGCCAACTGAACACAGGCCCGAAGAGGAGAATCGTCAGAGGATTGACCGACTGAAAGAAAGCGGCGGGGATCCCACCTGTAATGAGTCCCCCAAGTGTCAGGTCGGTTTGCTCCTTCGAAAACACGTTCAACGACGAGCCCGCTTGCTCGAAAGCCGTCCAGAAAAAGATGTTACCGATAAAGGCTAGGATCAGGATCACCGCCAACGGTCCCCGGTCCTCCGACGGTTGGCCAAACAAGAATGCGATGGCGCCAAACAGCACCACTCCCACAATCAAGATGGTCATCCCCGTCAGCCCCATCAGGCCGGTGAACGCGCTCCACTGCTCGGTGACCCAAGTGAGTCCGCCGCCGACAAAGATCAGCAGCGGCAAGACCGGAATGCCCACAAGTATCGCCAACGCCACGCTGACGAGTTTCCTATCACCACTGGACAGAGGCCCTGGGGGTGCGTCACCGATGGTCCCAAGGTATTTGCCCCGAGAGACCTGGTAGAAAAACAAACCGAGCAACATACCGACCGCGGCGCTGCCAAACCCCCAGTGCCAACCGATCTTTTCACCGAGGTAACCCGCCACCAGTGGCGCAAAAAACGCACCCAGATTGATTCCCATGTAGAAGATGGTGAAGCCCGAGTCGCGGCGCGGGTCGTTCTTCTTGTAGAGCTGCCCCACCATCACACTCACGCAGGGCTTGAAGAAGCCGGTGCCGATGATGATCAAGGTACAGCCGACCAGAAAACACATCAGCGCGCCGTAGCCGTGACTTTCATTCACGGTCGTGCCTAACTCGTAGGGAAAGAACACCATGGCGGCCAG
>JARFQX010000938.1 GCA_029287555.1 Rubripirellula sp.
GAAGCCAACCGTTGGTGACTAACATGCGGATGCTCAACACGAATCGTCAACTCCATCAGATCAGCTCTGCAGCGCAGTATGTCGGATTGCAGAAAGATACCGGTCTGCCGGAGTTTGATGCGAACGTGTTTGCTTCGCATCGGCCCGATGCACATTGGGTAGTCGTGGAAGAAGGAGTTCTGAAAGCCCGCTGTTCTTTGTGGTGGCATCATGCGCCGCCAATCCCTAGCGGCAAAGCGGGATTGATCGGACATTACGCGGCCGCGGACGACGATTCCGCAGCCACACTGCTGGAGTGCGCCTGTCGGCAGCTAGCCGAGCAAGGATGTACGTTCGCGATTGGACCGATGGATCAGAACACATGGCGCGACTATCGGTTTGTCGTCGATGAAGGAGATCGCCCGCGATTCTTTCTCGAACCCGTCACCGAGCCGCAGTGGCGCCAGCAGTTGCGACGCGATGGTTTTGCAGAGATCGCCTGGTATTGTTCCGCTTTGGTCGAAGATTTGACGGTTCGCTGCCCCCGGTTGTCGCGTGTGAGAGAGCGAATGGATGCCATCGGCATCAGGATTCGCACGCTTGACAGGAATCAATTGGACTCGGAATTGAAACAGATCTTCGCCATCGTGCAACTCGCTTTTCAAGACAATCCTTTTTATGTCCCAGTCAGCGAAGCAGACTTCCTGGAGATGTATCGCCCACTAGGGCATGCGATTCCCACCGAATTGATACTTCTTGCGGAGCACGACGAAAAGGTGATTGGCTTTATCTTTGCCGTACCGGATTTGTTGCAGGCAAAGCGAGAATTACCGATAGACACGGTCGTTGTGAAAACGTTTGGAGTCTTGCCAGGTCGAGCCCACGCCGGCGTTGGGCAGGTGCTGCTGGAGGAGGTCCATCAACGCGCCGCTAACGCAGGTTTTCGAAATGCAATTCATGCGCTGGTTCGCGAAGCCGCCCACATGAACAGGATTGTCGATCGCTACGGAATTTCTTTTCGGCGTTACGCCCTGTTTGGAAAGGAGCTTGGCTAGATGAACATCACCGAGATTCTTCAGCGACAGGCGGAACAATTCCCGCACGAGATCGCCATCATCGACCGCGATGATCGTCGAACAACATTCGGAGAATTTGACCAAGCGATAGGGAAGATGACGACGATGCTCCGCAGTTCCGGGCTGGAAGCGGGCGACACGGTGCTGGTGTTCCAACCAATGTCTGCCGAATTGTACATTGCCCTGGCGGCTATCTTGCGCGGCGGCATGAAGGCCATGTTTGTTGATCCCTCGGCCGGACGGCACTACATCGATCGTTGTTGTGAGTTGCTTCCGCCGCGAGGATTGATCGCGAGTTCAAAAGCACATCTGTTGCGACTGGTGTCACCGTCGCTTCGTCGGATACCGATCAAGTGGTCCGTTGGTCGGCGCGTCCCTTTCACACGCTCGATAGAACAGTTCACGGACTGCGATAACGACGGAATTGTTCACTCGTGCAGTCCAGACACGCCGGCATTGGCAAGTTTTACCAGTGGCAGCACAGGGCAACCCAAGGCGACGATTCGCACGCACGGCTTCTTGCTGGCTCAGCATCGCGCCGTCGAGGAGAACCTGTCGCTGGTGCCCGGTGAAATCGAGTTGGTGACCATGCCGATCTTCGTGCTTGCGAATCTTGCGTCGCGCGTGACAAGTGTGATTGCGGATGCGGATCTTCGCCGCGTAGGGGAAATCAACCCCGAGCCCGTTGTCCGCCAAGTCCGAGATCACGGCGTCGACCGCTTCGCCGCCTCGCCCGCTTGCTTTGAACGGATTGTTGACTGCTGTGAGCAAACCGGGACACAACTCAGTTCGCTGCAAAAAATCTTCACCGGTGGCGGGCCGGTACCGCCGCGATTGTTGGATCGACTCCAAGCGGTCGCCCCGCAAGCTGAAATTACCGTGGTCTATGGTTCCACGGAGGCCGAGCCGATCAGCACGATCACCATTGGCGAGATGGACACGCAAGATATCGCAGCGGTCAGCAGCGGAAGAGGCTTGCTGGTCGGCAGCCCCGTACCGTCGCTCGACGTGCGGATCATTCGCGATCGCTGGGGAAAGACCCTCGGCGGGCTTTCCGGGGACGAGTTCACCAAGCTTTGTCGGCAACCGACTGAGCCTGGCGAAATCGTTGTCTCTGGGACGCATGTGCTGGACGGCTATCTCAACGGGCAGGGCGCGGACGAGAACAAGTTTTGCGTGGACCAGACGCGCTGGCACCGTACCGGAGATGCCGGTTACTTCGACGATCGCGGTCGACTGTGGCTGCTTGGCCGCTGTGCCGCCCGCGTCGACGATGGGCATGGGGCGCTCTACCCCATGGGAGTTGAACAGGCGGCGATGCGGAATCCTTGCATCGGCAAAGCCGCCATGGTTTCTCATCGCGGTCAGCGTGTGTTGGTAGTGACGCTGCGAGATCCGAAGACGCAACCCGACTTCACTACATTGCTCAAGTCGCTTTCGTTTGCCAACGTCGATTCGATTCGCATTGTGAAACGATTGCCCCTCGATCGGCGACACCAATCGAAAATCGATTATTCGTCACTACGCGAGTTGCTGGAGCAATGACCGTGTCAGCAGACAGCCGGAAACTTGCTCCCCGGGCGGAACCCGACACCGGAGACTCGGCCGTGATCCGCCTTCACGCGTATCTGTGGGAGCGTTTTCCGCTGCTTGCCAACGGACTGCTAATCCTCAGTTTCTACTCTTCCAATCAGTTCTTGGCTCAGGCCTTGAGCCAGCCCGGTGAACCAATGCGTTACGACCTGAGTTCGCTATTGGGTTGTATTGCGATTCTGTGTTTCTTTCTCCACATGCGGATCTTTGATGACCACAAAGATTACGCCGCAGATTGCCGCCATTATCCCGATCGTGTATTGCAGCGCGGTGTTGTCACGCTGCGCGAGTTGAAGATGCTGGCGGCGGTCGCAATCGCTTGTGAATTCGCATTGGCGGCGATTTGTGGGCCCGCCGCTCTGCTTGCTTGGCTGGTCGCGTTCGCTTTCAGCCTGCTGATGTTGAAAGAGTTTTTTGTCGGTGATTGGCTTAAGCAACGATTCCTGCTTTACGCCTCCGTCCACATGCTAATCATGCCACTACTGGCAATGACGATTTGGAGTTTTGCAACCAATCAATACTTCTGGCAGATTCCCTCCTGGTTTTGGCTCTATTCCCTGGTCAGTTATTTCCTGGCTTTCAACTGGGAGGTTTCGCGCAAAATTCGGGCGCCGGAGGATGAGGTCGAGGGCGTCGACTCCTACACGCGCCTGTTTGGTACGTACGGCGCTGCTTACCTGGTGTTATTGATTCGCGTGATTTCCACCGTGCTTGTCGCCATGGTCGCCCACCATCTTGGATTAAGCATCTGGTTTTACGTGCTGCTGCTGTTGTTGTTCCTGGCTTGCCTGGTCGGCTTCTTTCAATATCGTTTTCAGACCTCGGCAAAAACGGCCCGCCGCATGGAGATCTATGCCGCGATCTATATCGTGGCTTTCGATTTGGCATTGGCGATCGAACTCGGCAGGACTTACGGACTCCGAATCAACGGGGCAATGTAATGCCAACGTCGCTGGTTTATGACAGCTCGAGCCTTGCCGACGTTTCAGCGGAACTGATCGGCGGTAAAGCCTTTGGTCTGATGCGATTGTCCGACAAGGGTCTCCCTGTGCCCGCGTTCTACGTCATTTCTGCGGAAGCATTTCGACAAACAGTGGGCCTGGACGATTGCGATAGTTGCCAACAAGATGTTCAGCAGGTTGCCGCTGAGACTCGGCAACGAATCGAGGCCGCGACAATCGCTCCGCGGCTTGTCGACGCGATCCAGGCAGCTCATCAGGCGTGCTTTTCAAACGACTCATTGGTGGCGGTGCGTTCGTCGGCAATCGCCGAAGACGGATCTTCTTATTCGTTTGCAGGGATGTACGAAAGTGTCTTGGGAGTACAGGGACTGGAAGATCTGTTGGCGGCCATCAAGCGCGTTTGGATCTCGGCGGTCAGTCCACGAGTGATTGCGTACCGCCAGCATCACGGATTGCCGCCGCTGGATCCGGACATGGCGGTGATTGTTCAGCAGATGATCAACGCCCACTGCTCCGGGGTTTGCTTCACCTGTGACCCGATGACGGGATCTCGCCAGCAGATCTTCATTAGTTCGCTATGGGGGCTTGGCGAAGGCTTGGTAAATCGCGGCTTCCCAGCCGATTCGTATCGTATCGACAGAGACTCATTCGCTGTCGATGCGGACGTAGTTGAAAAGCATGAACGGCTGATGATGGATCACCACTCTGGTCAGTTGCGGCGCGTCGATGTCAGCCCCAGCGATCGACAACTCGATTCGCTGACGCGTGGTCAGGTTGTCGAGATCGCGACAGCGGCGTTCGAGATCGAATCGATGTTCGGCAGTCCTCAGGACGTCGAGTTTTGCTTCGGTCCCGACGGATGCCTGTGCATTCTTCAATCACGACCGGTCACCGGCCGCACGTCCACGAATGCTACGGATCGCCAACAAGACGCGCAGGACAATCACATTGTTTGGGACAACAGCAACATCATCGAAAGTTACTCCGGTGTGACCACGCCGATGACGTTCAGCTTCGTGCGGCGTGCGTACTCCATCGTTTATCACTGTTTTGCGGAAGTAATGGGTATCTCACCGCGTGTCGTCCAGCAAAACCAGGACACCTTTGACAACATGCTCGGCCTGTTCCAGGGGCGAGTGTATTACAACCTCAAGAACTGGTATCGGCTCGTACGCATGTTTCCGGGATACCACTACAACCGGAGCTTCATGGAGTCGATGATGGGCGTCAAGGCGTCGGTCTCTGTTGAGGAACAGTCGGAACCAATCAGCTTCTGGCGTCGTTGGTTCGTCGAGTTTCCAGCGTTACTAAGACTGTTAGCACGATCCGGATGGAACTTCGTACGGATCCGCAAAATCGTGCATCGATTCGAACAACATTTTTATCACTACCACGATCAGTGGGAGAAGATTGATTTCGACAGTATTACGCCACACGAACTGGCCCGCATGTACGACCGCATGGAGCGAAAGATGCTGTGGAACTGGAAGGCTCCAATCATCAATGACTTCTACGTCATGGTCTTTTATGGCATTCTCCGCAAGATGTGCGTCAGTTGGTGCGATGACGAAGCGGCGTCGCTACAGAATGGACTCCTCTGCGGTGAAGGCGGATTAAGCAGTGACGAACCGGCCAAACTGCTGATGCAAATGACGCAATTGGTCAGAGAAGACAAGAAGCTTGAAGATCTCGTCATGAATCAACCCCTGGAGTCTCTTCCCGAACTGATTGCGAAAGAGCGACGCTTTACGGAGTTCAACCAACTGATGGCGCGCTACCTGGACGAGTTCGGGTTGCGCTGTGCCAACGAACTGA
>JARFQX010000449.1 GCA_029287555.1 Rubripirellula sp.
GTGGTTCGAGAACGAAGTGAAGCCATGCCTTGCTGGCCATGCCTACTTGATTCGGTTTGCGGATGACTTTGTGATTGGGTTTTGCGTTGAGCGCGATGCCCAGCGAGTCATGGAAGTTATCCCGAAACGATTTGGCAAGTACGGCCTGACAGTCCATCCGACCAAGACGAAACTCGTTCCGTTCCGCCCACCGTTCTCTAAGAACAAGGGTGGCCGCGGGTCGGGTAACCGTCCTGGAACCTTGGACTTTCTGGGATTCACCCACTACTGGGGTGTGTCCCGGAACGGTTACTGGGTTGTCAAACTCAAGACTGCCGGAGATCGTTTCAGCCGTGCGGTGCGAAGCATGGACCACTGGTGCCGGGATAATCGGCATCTCTCGATCGCCACGCAACAACAGAAGCTGAACCAGAAGTTACGCGGACATGATGCGTACTACGGAGTGACGGGTAACTCTGACGCCCTGTCACGGTTTCACCGCGAAGTGGAGCGAAGATGGCGTAAGTGGCTCAACCGCCGCAATCGCATTCGCACGCTGAAGTGGGCGAAGTTCCGAGACATCCTGCGTCGTTACCCGCTCGTCCACGCGCGCTCCGTCCGCTCGGAGTTCAGGCACGAAGCGAAACCATGATTTGAGGAACCGTATGCTCTAGTGCGGGCACGTACGGGTCTGTGGGAGCTGAGGGTCGGAAACGACCCTCGGCCACCCGGTCCTACCGCATTTAGGCGACAAAATATCGGGGCGGCCAGCGGCCAATTTCACGCCATTAACTTGCGCGGCAACCGGATTGTGGTGCTTGCCTTGAAATCTTCTGCCGCGACTCATTTGGCTTGAACGACAACACCAAATGACGGCCTGTGTTGGCTGGTCGCGTGAACTCTCTATTCAGACTCGTTGGCATGCCGCGGAGGCTTCTTGAGTTCGATTTCTAACGGTCCTTGTTGGTCGTCCTGCTTCCAATACGTATGACGCAGGGGGAGCGAAAACTGGATGCCGTAGTCGTCAAACGCAGCGAAGATCTCTAGGTTGATCCTTTCGTTAAACGCCATGAAATCCCAGTGGTTGGGTGGTGAGTACCAATAGTGGATTTGTATCGCGAACGCATCCGACAGGAAGTCCGCAAAGAATACCCGGGGCGGAGACTCAGGGGTCATCCCTTCATGGTTGGCGAGAATCTTGCGGATGCTCTTGACTGCTGCCTCGACTTTTTCTCGCGGCGTATCGATTGGAATGTGCAGCTCGGTCATTCGACGAATCTGCTGTCTTTGGCCGATGTTTTCGATTTCGGCATCGGCCATTTGATCGTTGGGGATCGCAACGATGTTGCCCGTCAACGCGCGGATTTTGGTGCTGCGTAGCCCGATCTCCTCGACGAAGCCATCGTGTCCTTTGACGACGATACGTTCACCGACCCGGTATGGCTTGTCCAGCAGAATCGTCACCGTCCCAAACCGGCCCTTGATCAGACCCTGGGCAGAGAGCGCAATGGCCAAACCACCGATCCCCGCACTGGCGAGCAACGTGGTCAATGGAAATCCGAGATAGCGTCCTCCTTCCAGAAAGACGACGACAGCAGCGACGATTCCCAGCACGCGGCACAGGATACGGATCAGATTTGCATCCAGGCTCTTCGGAGCCACCTGCAATAGTGCGACAATCGAATCGGCCGCCCGACTGCTGACTCCGATGATCAACCCCACGATCCCCATCAGAAAGACTAAATCGGCACAAAAGTTGACCACGTACATCGGGCTGCCGCGGAGCGTCAGATACTCCCAGGCGAAATGCTTGAATCCAAGCGGCACGGCCACTGCAACGACGAACCAGGCGAAGCTCAGCCAGTAGTTGAATAGGCTCTGCTGCCGCACGTACTCGCCCCGACGACGTCCGCGGGTGAATAGCAGTACCATCGCGGCCAGACTGAGTGGAATCGTCAAGAACAGGCCCACGGCTTGCCATCCAGACATTCCGAGGAACCGTCGTTGGAACCAGCCCGGCAGGCGATCCACCAGGCTTGCGACCACGGGATTGCCGGGACTTGGAGAGCCACCACCGGTAAAAACCTTCGGAGACCGGGTGCTGGGACTCCTGCTTATAAGGCTGTTCGTCCACTCGTGCGTAAAGCTCCGGTGCGCGAGCGACCGTCTCGGCCGAGAACAAGTACTCTCCGCGCCGCGGGCCGTCGAGCATTCTGGAAATCACAATTTGCGTGCGAGGAACTTGCCAGCGACTGAGCGGTTCACCGCCTTCTGCCGACTCGACCGACTCGAGCCCCGGAATCTGCTCCGCGAGAGGCAGCGGAGTCCGGTCCAGAACTTCTTTCAGACAGACAGACCGCCGCCTCAGCATCAAAGTACTCACGCGCGTAGTCGGCTAATTGACTGGTGTCCAGGCAGGAGAGTATTCGCTGCGCAATTCGGTGAAACTCCGGGTTGCTTCGGTCGAAGTGTCGCTCCTGACTAATCGCCTCATGAAGCCTATTGCAACTGTCAATGAACAAGGTCAATGTGCCGCGCGGACTAGAGGTATCGGCTATTTGCGCGGGCTGTCGCTTGGTGGCAGCGATGTACGCGTCGCGTAAACCGGGCGACACGGTTCGGCCTTCGCTTCGATAAGGTAGCGCTTTGACGATTCGGTAAAACGCGGGGGACCGGCGAACGGTTTCCGGAGTAAACAGATAGGCATTCCGGTTCGGTCCGTCTTCTGCGCGAGCGATCGCGATACGAGTGTGGGCGATTTGCCAACGATCAGGTGCGCTGGTTTCTTCGGCTGCTTGGTCAGATGTTGGAATATCGGTGCTTGCTGGCAGTTCGATCCGATCGAGTACTTCCTTGAGAAACAAGGCCGATTCAATGCCTGCGGTCTAACGCAACTCCTCGGGCAACTCGCTCAAGTCAAGGCAATCCAATATTCGGTCGATGGTTGGCAAGACCTCGACCGCCCGTTCTTCGGAGATTGCACCTGCCTTCACCAGCTGATGCAATTCATTGCACGAATCGATCAGGCTATCCAGGGTCGCTGCAGCGGTGGATGTGTCGGCTGGCTGCAGCGGGTGTGGAACGATCGGTTCCTGAGCGCGGGCGACGACCGTGCAGAGCATGCCCGTGCTTAAAACGAGGCATAGCAGAGAGACTTTCGAGCAATTCATTTCTGCGAGTCAGTCTTGGACGGTTCCATCTCCGTATTGCAAGAAACATGGATCGCTCCATCATAATTAAACAAGGCTCGCAGTTTGTCCCAGAACGCGCCACCAAGCAGAAACAGGCTGATCAGCAAAATAACGTCGCCGGCGACGGCGTAGATAAGTTGTTGTCGCTCGAATCCCGGAAGGTGGTGCCCAAAGTAAGGGGACGCCCATCCAAACACCAAGGAGAGCGAAAAGAGTATCAGTCCAATTGTGTAGCGACGTCGACTGACCTCTTGCGGCGGCAGGTAAGGTCTGAAGATTCCAAACACCTTGGCCTTGATGAATACAAAGCCATCTTTGCCGGCGACAGCCGCGCCGGCGATCAACAGTAAATCGGCGACAACGATCATCACGCCAGTGAAGGCTGCCGTCGCCTTTGATGAAACTCCGAACAGCAGAAGGAGTGGTATCCCAACGGGCCAGCCAAGGCTCACGACGAATAGCGCGAGCCCCAACGATGTTCTCCAGCGGGCGCGTGAACGTTCAACTGCCATTTCGTCGGGGCACCCTTTTCATCGGTATCACTCAGGGATCGTGGCAGGCCATCCTAAACTCACGATCAACAACGTGAGTGCCACCGACGTTCTCCCATGCGTGACGGGAATGTCTCATTGCTTACGATGTTCTTTTTATCGTTGGGCCTTCTTGGCATTGGTGAGCATCCATGTTTCGATCGGAGTAACCGATAAAAGTTGCATTGGAACGGTCGAAACTCGCACCACTCACCGCCTGCAGTTTATGCCGCAACTGAAAACGGGCGACAACAACGATTGTGCGAAACCCCCATAAGGGCGGAATACGCCGGATATCACGCACCACCTCCCCGCCTACAAATAGCCTGATCGATGCGAAAGGAGTCGCCCGATGCGTTGCACAACTTTATCAAGACATTTATTGAGGGCGGCTCTCGCGTCGATTTTGTTGGCGGCCTTCGTGGTCATTTCGGCAGATGTATCGCAAGCTCAATCGCTATTCAGTTGTGACGATACGAGTTGTGACAGCATGCTTGCGCGCGACCGCGACTCTTGTGACGGTCAGGCTTGTGCTCCCACGTGCTGTTGCCTTTCGGACCATGACAAACTGTTTGGCGATTGGGTGGGAATCAAGCCACATCTCGCAGAGCACGGAATCACTGTCGATGCGATGCTCACGCAGTTCTATCAGGGTGTTACACAAGGTGCTGGCAGGCGGCGATTTCGTTACGGCAGCAAGATGGATGTATTCTTCAACGTCGACACGGGCAAGCTCGGCTTGTGGCAAGGTGGCACGTTGACCAGTCACGTGGCCGATTGGCAGTTCGGCCAAAGCTCCATCGGCGACGCTGTGGGGCTTGCGCCCGTCAATACCGCGTTGCTGACGCCCAAGGTCGGTGAGCCGTCTTACGCCGTCACCAGTCTGCAATACACCCATCAACTTGGTGAGGGTTGGGCGGCGACGTTCGGTCGCGTCAATATCCTCGACTTGTGGGTGGGCTTTTTCCCCAATTACGGCCGTGGGATCGATGGATTCATGAACGTTTCTACCATGTTGTCGCTGAGCACGATTCCCAGCGTTCCACTGGTCACCAATGCGGCGGGAGTTCTCAAAACGGGCGAGCGAGGAGTCGAAGCCGGGTTCCTTGTTTTGGAAAGCCAACACAGCCCAACGACCGTGGGTTTGGACTTTCCCAACGGCGTCACCCTTCTGGCGGTTGGTCGAAAGTACACGGATTTTGGTGGCCAGCCCGGTTCTCATACGCTGGTGGGAAGCTACGCAACGGGGGATTATACGTCGTTTGATCTCAATGGCTGGGCGATCCTTCCAGATGGGGGCGTGGAACCGGCAGAACAGTCGGGAACATGGGCGGCGATCTACAACGGCGAGCAACGCTTATGGGTCGATCGGTCCAATCCGGCTCGCTACACCTCGATGTATGGATACGTTGGGTTTTCTGACAATGAATCAAGTCCGTTTGGCTGGACGGGGAGTCTGTCGATCGAATCCTTTGGGCCACTTTCCAGTCGGCCAGCCGACCGCACAGGCATCGCCTATTTTTACCAATCGCTTAATAGTGACTTCCAAAGTGCGTTCAGTCTCGCCACGCCCCTGAATGACGTTCATGGTGGTGAGGTTTACTACAACGCAGCAATCACACCTTGGTTCCATTGGACGTTTGACGTGCAAGTGATCGACCCGGCCATCGAAGCAAGCGACACCGCGGTTGTCTTAGCTACTCGGGCGAGGATCGATTTCTAGCGGCCACAAGAGCTGGTTGAGTTAATTGTTGGCTAATTCTTTCACTTGGCCTGCTTCGTTATTCGCACGGGCCCCAACACACCAGTGAGATAGATGTCGTCTTTGGTCAGCGGGATGAAGAATCCACCCGCCCCGTTGAAGATCGGGTTTGTGCCGAGTTCGACCTTGCCGACTTCTTTTCCAGTGCCCCAGTCCAGATGCAGCAGGCTGTAGACGCCCTTGTCTATGGTTGCCAGCGAAACGGTATTGCTGGCCGCCGATACAGGATGCAAGGTCCACTGGACGGGAACGTTTGCCACCCAGTCGCTTTTGAACGATTTGGTTTCCGAATTCCAGCTCCACTTCTCTGCGCCGACGGGTGCTTCACGAGTGACACCCGCGGTCAGCACTGTTTCGAACACAGAGACTTTGCCGTCCTCTTGCTTGACTGGATCAGGCCATGCGGAAGCCATCATCATCACGCCGTTGCCGTAAACGTGTGGCGACCATTCGATGGTGGCTGGCACTTTGATTCTCAGCGGAAGTTGGTCGGCAATGCGGCGGCTCTTGGTGCCTTCCTTCTGTTTGAAATCGTTTGGGATTTCGTCTCGCCAGAAGGCGATCACGCTGATCTCGGAACCGGCGTCGGCCAGCACAACCAGTTTGTCGTCG
>JARFQX010001023.1 GCA_029287555.1 Rubripirellula sp.
TCTTCCGTTTCCTTCGCCGAAGGTCAAACAGCTGCAACCCGCATTGCCCCTCTCCTCGCCTAGGCTCGACTCTCCCAAGGGAGAGTGCTTCATCGACGGAAACCGCTGCACTGGCTGGCTTTGAAAACTGCACGGCCCCGAAGCGGGGCGAGGGGAGCCAGCATGAAATAGAGATTGAAGGTTTCGTATTTGCGTCGACACCAATGCCCAACGGGGAGTCGAGATTCGAGACGCGGGGAATGGCACCCCTTTAAGAACACCGAGCAGGGACACGGCGACGTCACAAAAAAACGAACTCTTTGCCGCCAACGGCCGTAGCGAAGAGATTCATGGTCCTGAATCCAGGTCTGGTGTTCCTGAAGCTTCGTCAGACGACCTGAGTTCAAGGCAGATTGCGCGCCAGACTCTCCTCCTACTGATCTCTTAGGGAAAACTGTTCGTGGATACCGATTCAACCGCGATTGCGGACTCCGAGCCGACCCCATCGGCCGCTGGTGGAAGTGGTGACGAGTCCCGCCCAGGAGTCGTCATCGAGACCCGAAACCTGAGCAAAATCTACCGGGACTTTTGGGGCCGCAAGAAGGTTCACGCGTTGAAGTCCCTCGACATCGAAGTTCGACAGGGTGAGATCTTCGGGCTGCTCGGCCCCAACGGCAGCGGCAAGTCGACGACGATCAAGCTGGTGTTGGGGTTGCTCTTTCCCAGCAGCGGTCGCGTGCTGGTTTTCGACAAAGATGCAAGTGAGACGAGCAAGAACGAGCGGATCGGTTACCTGCCCGAAGAGTCGTATCTGTACAAGTTCTTGACGGCCGAAGAGACGCTCGACTTCTACGGACGCCTGTTCGACATGTCGGGTGCCGAACGGAAGAAGCGGGTGGATGAGTTGATCGAGCTGGTCGGGCTCTCCGGCGCCAAGCATCGTCAGTTGCGTGAATACAGCAAGGGGATGACGCGGCGCGTTGGTTTGGCTCAGGCATTGATCAATGATCCAGATCTGGTGCTGCTCGATGAGCCGACGACCGGGTTGGATCCAATCGGCACGCGGGAGATGAAGGATTTGATCAAGGCGTTGCGTGACCGCGGCAAGACGGTGCTGTTGTGCAGCCACCAACTAGCGGACGTGCAAGATGTTTGCGATCGCGTGGCGATCCTGCACCAGGGTGAATTGAAAGAGTTGGGCCGAGTGTCGGATCTGTTGAAGGTTCAAGACGTCACCGAGGTACACGCCACCGGTCTCAGTGAGGAGGCCAAAGCCGAGATTGCCGATCTGATTCGAAGGCACGGTGGAGACGTCAAGTCGATCGATAATCCGACGGCAACGATGGAGGATCTGTTCCTGAACATCGTCCGCGAAAGCGAAGCACGCCCCGGAGCCCGGCGGGTCTCGACCAACATGGCGTCAGAATCGCCGAGTGAGGGTGACCAGGAAGAAGGGGCTGGTCAATGATTCTGCAGCCGGAAGATTTTTGGTCATTCTACGAATGGCTGATGCGCCCGGAATCGTTTCTCGAGAGTGCGTTGCTCAAAGGCATCGTGCTGATCCTGTTGGCGATCGTTTTGGGTTTGATTGTCGGTTACGTCTATTCGGCGAACCGTTACGGTCCTGGCGAGGGTTTTTACGCGGTTGCTCGAGCCGTTCGCGACCTGGTTCGCTTCGACTTGCCGGGCACTTCGATCCGCCGCGTGTTCGCACTCGCTCGGCTGGCCTTCAAGGAAGCGATCCGACGCAAGGTGCTCTTTGTCGTCGGCCTGTTTCTTGTCGTTCTACTGCTGGCCGGGTGGTATTTGAATCCGGAAAGTGATGACCCCGCCCGGCTCTACATCAGCTTCGTGTTGACGGCCACCAACTACCTGATTTTGGTTTTGGCCCTCTTCATCAGCACGTTCTCGCTGCCGGCGGATATCAAGAACAAGACGATCTATACCATCGTGACCAAGCCGGTTCGTCCGACGGAGATCGTGCTCGGCCGGATGCTCGGTTTTGTGGCTGTCGGCACCGTCATGCTGATTCCGATGGGGCTGGCAAGTTACCTGTTTGTCACCCGTGGACTCCGGCACACGCACCAGGAAGTGGTGGAGTTGGAAGAAACCTCCGACGGGCGTTTGGAGGGCGAGACGGACTACATTCGTTATCACAAACACAGCTTCTCGATCGATCCGGATTCGGGGGGCGTTGGTTTGACCGATCGCGTGCGTGGCCACCGCCACCTGGTGACCAAGAATGGCGACTCGTTCGAGATCGGACCGCCGATCGAGGCGTTGCTCGCCCGCGTTCCCTCCTACGGAGAGATCCAGTTCTACGATCGCTCCGGTGAGCCAAAGGAGCAGGGAATCGACATCGGCGCCGAGCGGATTGATGAGGGTGGATACGGTAGCGCCGGATTTGCCCGCGTGATCGGTTTGGCGCGGGGCAGCCGCAAGATCACTCACGGCTACGTGGAAGGAGGCACGCTCGGGGCGGCGGAGTTCACCTTCGAGAACGTCACCCCCGAGCGATACGGAAACGGGATTCCCGTCGATCTCTCGCTGCGTGCCTACCGGTCCTACAAAGGAGATATCGAGTCGGGCATCCGTGGATCGATCACCATGCGACACCCGACCAAGGAAATCGAGAGCAACCCGATCGCCTTCGTCGTGGATGAATACGAAGTCGACGAAAAGGTCCTGCCGCTGGAGATCGAGGGAACCGACAATACCGAGACTCGGATGCTGAACGTGTTTGAGGATCTGGTCGACGAAGAAGGCCGCTTGAAATTGGTCATTCGTTGTCTCGATCGCGCACAGTACTTGGGCGTTACCAAGAGTGGCGTCTATTTGAAGCCAGCGGAGAATTCATTCGAATGGAATCTAACCAAGGCTTACGCGTCGATTTGGTTGCAGATGACGATGGTCATTGCATTCGGTGTCATGTTCAGTACGTTCCTGAGCGGGCCGGTCGCGATGGTGGCAACCGCGGTGTGCGTGCTGCTCGGTTTCTCAGCCGAGCAGATCTACGACACTCGTCACTACATCGATGCGGGAATCGAGCGGGGCGGCGGGCCGATCGAGTCCATGATCCGTTTGCTCAAGCAGGACGCGATGACGACTCAGTTGGATGTCGACACGGTTGCCGCCAAGGTGATCAAGTCGGCTGATGCGGGGATCGTCTATACGCTCGATGCCATCGCGACGGCGCTGCCCAACCTGCCAAAGATGGTTTCCACGGCAGAGTATGCCGCCAGCGGGTTTGACATCTTCGGCGCCCTGTTGGGTCGCCACGCGGTGGCCACGCTTGGCTACTGTCTGTTGGCGTTTTTCATCAGTTATTTCTTTCTGAAATCTCGCGAGATCGCGGCATGAATCCGACGACGTCTCTGGGACGCAAACTCATTTATTTGGCCGTCCTGGTCGCCATGTTGATCCCCCTCTACCTGCTCGGACAACCGGCCGGTGGCAAGGGAGACCTAGGCGGCCGGTTGTCGGAGATGCGCCACCAGTTCAATATCGCCGAGAGTGACCTTGGCGAGATTAGTCCGGCGAGCGAGACGATGAAACTGGCTTCGCTCGGCTTGCGCGGCGTCGCGGCGACGCTGTTGTGGAACAAAGCCCATGAGTACCGGGTTCTGCATGAGTGGGACCGGCTCAAGGCGACGCTTAACAACATCGCGCTGCTGCAACCCCACTTCGATAAGGTTTGGGAACACCAGGCCCACAACCTGGCGTACAACGTTTCGGTTGAATTCGACGATTACCGCCAACGATATGAAATGGTCCGGGAAGGGACCGAGTTCCTGACCCGCGGAGTGCGCCAGAACACCAATGCGACACGACTGGTGTGGTACACCGGTTGGTTCTATGGATCGAAGATGGGTATGTCGGATGAGAAAGTGCAATTCCGCCGC
>JARFQX010000166.1 GCA_029287555.1 Rubripirellula sp.
CGGCCGGGCAGCGCGCCTTGCCCGAGGCCTTACGGCCAACGGCTCACCATTAATCTGAAGATCTCGACTAAATCAACAAGCCGGTCAGCGAGGCATGAGTCAAGATCAGATTTTCCTCGCTCACGCGTCGGTTTACGAAAAAACGCAACTGCAAGACTCAGCCTTTCGGCTTACGAAAGCCCCGCTGCGCTTGCGGGTCGCCGGGCAATTCAATAGCCTGACGACGCGTGTCGGAACACTGCGCGAACTGAAGGCGGCTGCGTTGCGGTGACAAGGATGTCGATCCTGGCGAGAGGCAGAGAAAACAGATGTCGGACGTAGAACCCGCAACACCGCCGCCCGATGCTGGGTCGGCGGATTCGACTCGAATCCACCGCGGCCCCTATCCCGAGTTTACCTGGACGGCCGTTCTGCTTGGCTGGCTGATCGGCGCGTTGATTGCCGTCTCGATCGGTTACGCCGCGTTGATTCTCGGCTTTGCGATCGAAGGCTCCGAACTGGCAGCGATCCTCGGCTGGGGTGTGCTGCGAGGCGTGCTGCGGCGAACGAGCATTGTCGAAAACAACATCAACCAGACGATCGCGTCGGCGGTAAATGGAGCCTCCTCGGGGATCATGTTCTCGGTCCCCGCGCTGTTCATTCTCAGTCGCAGCGAGGGCTTGGAAGAGGTCGCGAACTTTAACATTCCGCTGATGATCCTGGCCTGCATCACCGGTTCGGTGCTGGGTTTGGCGTTTGTGATTCCGCTGCGCAAACAGATGATCGACTTTGATCGTTTGGCGTATCCCGGCGGCATCGCCGTCGCCACGATCCTGAAGTCTCCTGGGGCGGGCGTTCGCAAAGCGATGCTGCTGTTGGTCGGGACGCTGATTTCCGGCGTCGCCCATCTCTTGGTGCTGGGCTTCATGGGCGAGGATCATGATTGGCACGCGGGATCCCAACTCGGACTACCCGACATGTTGAACATCAGTTTCTACTTGTCGGTGATGACGATCGGAGTCGGCTTTCTTTCGGGAAAAGGAGGGTTTTGGTTTGGAGCGGGCGGCTTCCTCTGTTACTTCGTCCTCTCGCCGCTGCTGAGCCAGTTTGCGGGCAGCGATGTCGCGGGCATGGTCTCGTCGCCCAACTCAATGCGACTGGAATTGTATCGCCCCCTGGGGATCGGCATGTTGGTGGGAGCGGCCGTTGGCGGAATCGTGGCCGCGTTCCCGTTGATCGCCAGCGCCATGAAATCGATGCACGCGGCGAGCAGGAAGAGCGAGGCCGATGGCGGTACGAACGACGAGATGCCGATCGGGCTTCTCTACGGCGCGATCGTACTTGGAGCCGCTGTGATGATCTGGATTGCCTACCAATCGGTCGACTCGATGACCCTCGGCCGCGCCGCTGCCATGGCCGTCTTGGGCACGCTGTGGGTCTGGGTCGCCGGTGTGGTGGTCGCCGAGTGCATCGGACGCACGAACTGGTCACCATTGTCGGGCATGACACTCATAGCCGTCACCATTTTGATCGTGATCGCGCGGGGTGGCTTGAGCGTCGTGGAAACGATCTCCAGTTCCATGCTCGTTGGTGCCGCGATCTGTTTAGCAATCTCGCAAGCGAGCGACATGATGCTGGATTTAAAGTCTGGCTACCTGGTCGGAGCGATTCCCAGACGCCAGCAACTAGCCCAGTTCATTGGTGCGTGGTTGGGTCCGGTGATCGTGATTTTTTTGATGATTTTGTTGAACCGCCAGTACGGCATCGGTTCGGACGAGTTGCCGGCGCCCCAAGCCCAGGCGCTCGCTTCGGTCACCGAAGGGATCCTGAGCGGCAACGTCCCCGCCTATCGTTACACCGCCGGCGCGGGTCTTGGCTTACTGTTGGCAATGAGCGGTTTGGGGGGAATTGGCGTCTTGATCGCGTTGGGCTTTTACATGCCGTTTCAGATTGCGCTGACTTACACGATCGGGAATGTCTTGCGGCTCGCTGCCGACAAGGGTTTCGGAGTGCGATGGAGTCATGAGGTTGGCATTCCGTTGGCAGCCGGATTGATCGTGGGCGAAGCTTTGGTTGGCGTGGGACACGCGTTGATCAAGGTCGTTTTCGGTGCTCCCGAAGCGGCCGAGACGGCGATGCGGCTGGGTGCCGGCATCGCGACCGTAACGCCATGTTCCATGTGGATGTGAGAATTCGATGTCAGCAACCCATCATTCGGCCCCGAACCACGCGTCCCTGTTACTCGGGCATCTGCTGCTTTGGAGTGGCTTTCTTGCCGCCGCTTTCCTCAGCGTCCTTCGCACCGAACAGGCGGACAAGTGGACCACCATCCCATGGCTTTGGTATTTGGTCGCTTTGGCGATCGGGTTTGTGGGAGTTGTCCTGGTGCGCCGCGTCAAGTCTCACGACACGTTGGATGAAGCGAAGACCGAAGCCGAATACTCGGCGGTAAGGAACAGTCTCGAAGACGTCTTGAGCGCGATCTCACGGCTCAATGCCACCACAGACCGCACCCCGAATGAAGTACTCGGCAGCATCGACGGAGAATGCGCCGAACCCCTCTCGGATTTCGCCGAGGCGCGTCAGGCAATCGTGAAGCGTTTTGGACTGAACACCTACGCCGACGTGATGACGGAGTTTGCCTCAGGCGAACGATTGATCAATCGATCCTGGTCAGCCGCCGCCGACGGCTACGTCGATGAGGTGACCGCAAGTCTCAATCGGGCGGAGCAACACCTTCGCGAGGCCAAAGCGATACTCGATACCGCCGAGTCGCACCACGTTTGATCGACGCCTGTCAGCCGTTGGCGCGTTAGCGTCCGGCTCGTGCGATCCGAAACGAAGATTATCCGTGGGCTGACCGGCTTGTTGATTTAGTCGAGATCTTCAGATTAATGGTGAGCCGTTGGACGTAACGGCGTGTTGATCTAATCGAAACCCGACGCGTCAGCGAGGAACGGACCGCCGTTAATCGCCAGTAAGGGCTTCCTCGCTGACGCGTCGGGTTACGATCGGTATTAAATCGACAGGCTCGTAAGGCCTCGGGCAATCCGATGTGGGATCGCGATTGCTTTCCTACAATTCATTCTCGAACCAGATCACGCCCAGATTGGCTGTCTCTTCGCAAGTCAGCACGTCCAGGTCACCATCGGCGTCCAAGTCAATCGTTTCCAACAAGTCGTGTTTAACGCCTTCCGGGCCACTGATGGGTTCCGCGGTCCACGCATGGGCGAAGGGGTCTCCGTCGTTCACCAAGCGTCCGACCCCCAGTTTTTTTCCGTTCGCATGTTCGGTGGAAAAGACAATCTCGGGCCTACCGTCGCGATCCAGATCGGCCACCGCCGGAGCTTTCGACGTCCCGTATGATTCCGGAATCGCGATTTCGTGCTCGGCCCAACGTTTGCCGCTTGAATCAAGTCGTCGGCAAATCACGATTGCTCGAGGCCGAACGGCGATCGCAACATCCTCCAGCCCGTCACCGTCAACGTCCCCTCGATCCAGGAACATCGCTTCGCGACCGGTTACCCCGACCGTGTGCTTGGACCATGGCTTGGTGACTTCTCTGGCGTCATTGCCGGGATGCTCCAACCAAAAGCAGCCGGTTGTGTCTCCCTTGCGGTCGGTGAATAGCAGGTCGCGATCGCCGTCA
>JARFQX010000005.1 GCA_029287555.1 Rubripirellula sp.
TCCCGAGCCCATCAGGATCTTTTTCATCGGGATGGTTTCGTTTGGCGTTTTAGGGACGTCCGCCTTTGCTAGCGTGCGTACCGACTGGTCGAGTTGACGCTCGGTTTGGAACGCAGCAACGCGCCCGCGCAATCTAACTAGCGTTTCGGTCTCTAGCTGCAATTCCTGCTGAGCGTAGAGCAATTTAGAAGCTTCCCCACCAAACTGCTCGAGACGCTGGCGTTCATTTTCATAGGCGGTCTGCAACGTAGCGATACGGGATTCCATCTCCTCTCGCTGGCGTCTTGCCATTTGCTTCTCTCGAGCCTGTTCGAGCAAGATGTTCTCACGGTATTCCTCCTCCAATTGATCGAACTGGAATTCCGCTTCCCTTTTCCGTCGTTCCAAGTCCTCTTGGGCGAGTTGCTGCAAGAGCTTGACTACTCGAGGACGCGCTGCGGTGCGTTCTTTTTCGACCGCTGCGATGGCAGCATCACGTTTGTCTTGAAGATCCTCGAAACGTTCGCGGTCAAAACGGACCATGTCATTGGCCTCGAGTTGGAAGAGCAAAGACTTGTAGTACTCCACCCACTTCTTCGCCTCGACGACGGTCGGATCTTTGTCCGTTGCCGCTCGGATGTCGCTTTCGGTGGGCTCGCGCAGCCGGAGGTCAATCTCCGACGGTTGGAAATCGGGCGTCTCCGCTGGAAGTCCCTTTTCCACTCTGTCCCGCTTCTGACCTGCGTCAAAAACCGCGAGTTGGACCCTTAGGTCGGTCAGCTGTGACTGCAAGTCATTCAGCAATGCCATTGAATTCTGGTCGTCCACGACGGAAAGACGATCGCCCGGGGAATAACCCAACGTCCGCTCGCTGAGCGATTCCACAAGCAGTCGCTTCTCTTCAACTCTGTGTTCCTGCTTCCGGACCTCCGGTTGCAACCACTTCACCAAATTGTCAACACGCTGCTGGTCGAACGAATCCCGTGTCCGCAGGTAAGACTCCGCGACCGCGTCGGCAATCATGGCGGCTGCCACTGGATCCGTGTCCTTATACGCCACGATCAATCGCGATGCAGTCCCACCGCTTTGAAGTGACAGATTACTGCGAAGGACGGCGCCTGCGTTTGTTGGATCCGAGAGGCTTGGCGCCTTGCGGAGTTCCGGGTCGGACAAAACGGGTTCGAGCACAATCGGACTGTAGAACAAAGCCCTTTCCGTTGACGCCAAATTATGGACCCTGGGCATTACCCCTTTAAAAACCAAGTAGTCGTCCCTCGCCTCCAGCCAATGCCTCGCCACGTACGTGGGGACGAACGACTCCTTAATCACGATCGCCACGACGCAAGCTAATAGCGTTCCGACCGGCACCGCCCAGGGCCAACAACGCCGGAAGGTGACCCAGATGATCCAGGGGTCAAACTGGAATTGCGTTGACGAAGTTGGTTGGCCTGCCGGCGCAGGTAATCGCCGGTCTTTGGGGTGGTTGCTCGTCATGGGTGCAAGTCAATATGAAGATGTTGCGAGATGACGCAGATCCTCGAGTGCAGAAGGCAACTCGGCGCCGTGCAACGTGAAGTTACGTTGCAGAAGGTCGGACGAAATCTTTCGCCGTCATTTGTTCAACCGGTCGGTACAGATATTCCCAATAAGTCTTAATCAACCACAATAACCCGAAGGCTAGAGGTATCATCAGGTAGCCCGACCAGTCGTGGATTGTATTCTGCTGGGCCGGGTCGTCAAATCGTTGATAGAGCAAGCCGACGACGGTAACCCGGATGGAGTTGACGACGACCGCCAGCGGGGCCGCCAGCACCAGTAGAATAATTCGGTCGATCCAGCTGCGCGAGGCCATCACGGCCCAGAAATATGCCAAGGCCGCCACACCGATGAAGATTCGCAGCCCGGAACATGCCTCCTCGACCTGCAACTTCTGTTCACCCAGCCAGATCACGTGCCCTTCCGAAACCGCCGGTTGGCCCAAAACTCGCAGGAAAATAGTGCTTAATTCGGTGGCGAATCCCTGAAGCTTGTAGCTCAGCAAGGTTTCTGCCCGGTACGGCATCGGAATCATCAGGATTAGAAAGAAAATCGCGGGCAGCGCCCACTTCATCGCCTGCGCGCCCATCAGCACCCAGACGATTCCGGCGAGCATGGGGACGATCGACCAGCCGTCTAAGAAGTCGGCATAGAGCAATCGACCGGCAAACCGCATCACCAACGCTAGTCCGATCAGCCAGAGGCCACCCCAACTCGCCGATCTGGAAACACCGGGAAATGTGTCGCAGCGATACCAGCACAAGAGGCCGGCTAGCAGCGGGACCAAGTAGCCGTGCGAATAGTCAGGTGTTCTTCGCCAATTGTCTTCGATCCAAACCAGCGTCGGCCAATAAGAATAGAGCAGGACCAGCAGAATTGCAGCGATGCCGAACTTGTAGCGTGACCAGAAGTGTGACTCCTCGAGCCCGACTAACTGCGGCGAGTCTTTGGTTTCGAGCGCCGGCCGAGCCTGATTACCCAACTGTGCCGCAGGTAACTGACTTCGCCGCTTTCGCCGATTGCGTGGAGATTTGGACAAAACGCTGCACCGCTTTTAACGAGAGAGCAAGCTATTGAGGTTCACCGCACCAGTGATGAACGTCCGTGTCGTTTTCTTTCCGCACGCCTTCGCCACCCTGGGTGACCGCCCATGTGCCGGTCTTTCCCGTGGCGAACGGCCGAAACACCCAAATCGGAGTCGACAAAGCCCGAGCGAAACATCACGCTAATACCGCCGCGAGAGGGCGTCAACTCTTGGCCGATTCGGATCCGGCAAAGAGCCTTCTCTCGCCGTCAGAAACGATAAAGACTGTGTATCGCTTCGAATCGTTTTAGTCGTCCCACGAGCGAGTGATTGTTTCTAACGCACGGGATTGGCCTCTGTACTCTCAAACTCGAAGCGAGCGACCGACATCCCCGTCTACGTGACAATCCGCCCCAGTAAGAGGCGAATGGCGGTTCGTGATCCGCCCGTTCGGCGGGAACTCAAACGTCAGAGATCATGCGTCCAGTTTTTCTGGGTCTTGCCGGATGACGGTAACGTGCTCGCGGTAACCGGAAGAAAGGCTGGGATGAATCGCCGGAGCCCACCTCGTGATTTGTCGTCCGAAGCGTAAGTCGCGGGGGATTTCGCGCGGGGATTTCGCCCGGATTTCAACGAGTAGGCCGAATCGAGGAGCGCAGCGACGCCGATCCGGCATTGGTTCTCGATCGGCATCGAATCGCAGTTCAGTGCCGGATCGGCGCTTCGCTTGATTCGGCCTACTTCGAATGCCTGGACAGCCTCCTTGCGAGGGGAGGTCTTTCCGCGGGCACTACGGGAATCTCCGGCCCGCATTCCAACAAGCCGTGTGCCAGTGGCAAACCGCAAAGCGAACTCGAATCGCCGCGAAGATTCGTCTATAGGCGATTGCCGCATGAATATATTAAATTAAGGAAGTCGGGTGCTCCTTAACGATAACGTGAGGGCTTTGACTCGTCCTTTGGCAAGATGCCATCTGTGATTCCAGGGAAATGTCATGTCGGTGATTCTGGTAATTTTCGCTCTGTTGCT
>JARFQX010000051.1 GCA_029287555.1 Rubripirellula sp.
CCTCTCGCCCCTCGCCCCTCACCTCTATCCCAAGTGCAGGGCGGCGCGGGCGAGCTGCAGCCAGCTCGTTCCCGCTGGATCGGCATTCATGTCAAAATCCTTGGTGGGAATGTAGGCGCGACGACGATCGACAATCCGAATTGGCACCCGACTTGTCTTGGCAAGCTGCTCGATTTGGCGACGGTTGCCGTAATGCAGAATGATGAAGCGAGCGTCGGATGTGACGGCGGATACCTGCCAGGCCGCCGCATCGAGTCGCAGCTCGGCCAACTCGAGCATTCGCCCGGCGGCAGATGGCAATGGCCCGAAGCGGTCCCTCAACTCGTCGCGAGTCTCGCGAATTTCCCCGGCATCGTTAATCTTCGCGATGCGGCGATACAAATCGATCTTGTGCCGTAGATCGGGCACATAATCCTCCGGCAGGTAGGCCTCAACGGGCAGATCAATGTCGACATCGGCGGAGAGTTTCGGGGGAAGATTCTGCACCTGGCGGACCGCATCCTCCAGTAATTGGCAATACATCTCGTAACCGATCGCGGCGATGTGTCCGCTCTGCTGGCTACCCAGCAGGTTGCCCGCTCCACGAATCTCCAGATCCCGCATCGAGATCGCGAAACCGGCTCCCATCTGACTGAACTCCTCGATCGCACGAAGCCGCTTGCTGGCCTCGGGCGAGAGATGCTTGTGCTGGGCGACAAGAAGATAGCAGTGGGCCTGGTGCTTGTAGCGACCCACGCGACCACGCAATTGGTGCAGGTCGCTCAGTCCATAACGGTCGGCATCATCGACAAAGATGGTGTTGGCGTTGGGAATGTCCAAACCGCTTTCGACGATCGTGGTCGCCAACAACAGGTCGAACTTGTGCTCGATGAAGTCAACCATGACCTGTTCGAGTTCGCCCTCGCCCATTTGTCCGTGACCAATCTGGATGCGGGCCTCGGGCACGATGCGTTTGAGACGATCGGCAACCGAATGCATGTCACCGATCCGGTTGTGGACGAAAAAGATTTGGCCGCCACGATTGAGCTCGCGAATCACCGCACTGCGAATCAAGTGGTCGTCCCAGCGAACCACCTTGGTTTCCACACTTCGTCGCTCGGCAGGCGGCGTCTCCAGGTTGCTGATGTCACGGACTCCCACCAGCGCCATGTGCAGCGTTCGGGGGATGGGGGTTGCCGAAAGGGTCATCACATCGACGTTGCTGTGAAGGGTCTTGAGCCGTTCCTTGACAGCCACCCCGAAACGCTGCTCCTCATCAATGATGACCAGGCCAAGATTACTGAAGTCAACGTCGTTGCTGGCCAGACGATGGGTACCAATCACGACATCGACTTTACCTTGGCGAAGATCCTTGACGGTTTGCCTCTGTTCCGCCGCACTGCAGAAACGACTCAGCTTGGCGATCTCGATCGGAAACTCGGCCATCCGTGTTTTGAAGTTGTGGTGGTGCTGTTCGGCCAACACGGTGGTCGGCACGAGCACGGCAACCTGGTAACCGCTGACCACCGCCTTGAAGGCCGCCCGCATCGCGACTTCGGTCTTGCCGAAGCCGACATCACCGCAGATCAGCCGATCCATCGGCTTGGCGGACACCATGTCAAACTTACTTGCTTCGATCGCAGTCAACTGGTCGGGCGTTTCCACGTACGGGAAACTCGCGTCGAATTGGCGCTGCCAGGCGTTATCTCCATCAAAGACGATGCCGCGTCGCGCGGTCCGCTCGGCCTGCATTTCCAGCAGCTCAACCGCCATGTCGGTCACCGCCGACTCGGCCGCCTTCTTTTGTCGCGTCCAGGCCTGGCCCCCGATCTTGGCCAACCGAGGCCGGGTCTTCGTGCCGCCAACGTAGCGTTGAACCAAACCGATCCGCGAGGCGGGCACGTAGATCTTCGTCCCACCATCGAACTCAATCGTCAAATGCTCGATGTGCTGGCCGCTTTTCTCGATGTGCTTCAAGCCGCGATAGAGTCCGATGCCGTGCGACAGGTGTACAACCAGGTCACCGGGATCGAGCTGCATCAGGCTGCCGATCGGCTTTCCCCGAGCGCGGGAACGTCCGCGTCGCACGGGGCTGCGATGGAACAACTCGGCACCGGTCAGCACCAGCACGTGGGCGTCGACCAAACGAAATCCGCCGCTGATCTCGGCGACCACCAAGTGCAGTCGCCCCTGACGAGCCGCATCGGTGTCGCGCAACAACTCAGTCAATCGCTCGCCGTCGGCCGGCGTGTCACCCACCAGAATCACTTCATGACCCGCGGCCACCGAATCGATGCGTGAACGGGTTTCGTCGAGCGATACGGCAAAGGCGTCCGCCGTGCTGGTTTTCAAGTCGACGATTGCATCAAGATGCCCCTCGGCTAAAGTCGTAGCCGTGACCAACCGATACGCACCGAGCGTCTCCATCAACTGGTCGTAGCCGATCAGATTCGCCTTGCTGCTAGTTCGGGCGAGAAGCTCGTCGGCGGACTTCTTGGACTCGTGGGGATCGACCAGGACAACCATCGTGTCATCGGGCAGGTAGGCGGTGATCGGCCCCAACTCGGGATTTGGACTGCCCGAAGCCAACGAAACCACCTCGTCAACGTCGCGACCAAAATCGCCGAACTCCTCTTGCGATCCTCCAACCCCGACGGCCGCGATTTCAACATGGTCAATCGCTTCGATGCTTCGTTGGCTCGCCGGATCAAATCGCCGGATCGATTCGATTTCATCTCCGAACCACTCGATTCGAATCGGCTGTGGCTGATCGGCCGAGTAGATATCGAGCAAACCGCCGCGCGCGGCAAACTCGCCCGGCAACTGCACCGCCGAGGTGGCTGCAAAACCGGATTCGGCGAGCCAGCGACGTATTTCTTCCGGATCCACCGACTCACCGACGGTTAGCTTCCTCGTCGACGCCTCGAGTGTCTCGGGCGTCGGTACCAGTTGCATCGCCCCACCGATGTAGGCGGTGACCAACAGCGGTTGATCGGACTGCGAATCACGGCGAAGCAATTGCTGCAAGACTTGCAGCCGCTCCGCATAGTCCTCGTCGCGGATGGACGAGGCAGCGATATCGCCCGAGGAAAGGGGTAGCGACAAGGAGTTGCGAAGGCCAAAGGCGATCGCATCTCCCGCCACCGTGTCCGCGTCAGCGGCCTCCGGAAGCAGCATCAAAATGTGCGGCGTCTTGCGAGCCAAGGCCGCAGCAAGCACGCCGCGGAGGCTCCCCCAAACACCGGAAAACGCTAGTCGATCGCCCGACTTGAGCCGGTCGATGCGCGGACCAATCCCGATGCTCTCATCCAGCAGACGAGGCACATCGGCCAGTTTCCCTACGGTCGTGGAGGCGGTGCTTGCCATGAAGAATAGCTGATAGTCTGTCGCCCCTAGTCTGTAGACTCTTTTCCTTACTGGCTACCGCCCCACTGCCTCACTGCCCGAGGGTGTCCGGGAATTCGAAGTAGGCCTAATCAAGCGAAGAGCCGATCCGGCACCGAACAACGATTCGACGCTGAACAAGAACCTGCCTCACTGCCCCACTGCCTCACTGCCCTTCTCCTCTTTATTCACCTTGCTGGACCGCATCGACGCTCCTAAACTCAGCCTCTTGATTGTTTAGGAATTGTCGTCGTACATGTTAGAGAGAACT
>JARFQX010000108.1 GCA_029287555.1 Rubripirellula sp.
TTTTCCGTACTACGCCATCGAGTGGGTCAGTGAGGGACGGGGCGTGCTGACCATGGATGGAAAAGAAAGCGAGCTGAAGATCGGATCACTGTTCGCTTACGGCCCCGGCATTCCGCATCGGATCCGGAACGTGGCTCCTGACAACATGCGAAAGTACTATCTCGACCTGGCCGGAAAAGAGGCTGGCGCGACGCTCAAGGAATTGGGTTTATTCAACGGCCACCCCGTAACGATCAGACGACCACATGAGTTTGTCAAACTCTGGAACTTGATTGACCGCGAAGCGCGAGACATGGGAGATCACTCTCATGCAATCTGCGAGATGCTAATTCGCGTCTTACTGAAGAAGATTCGGCAGCGAATGGTGTCTAAATCTGCCGGGGAGTCGACCGAAGCTTTCCAAACATTCGAGATGGCGTGTCGTCTGATTGAAGAGCGGTTTCTTGAATTCCGAACCGTTGAATAAGTTGCCGCTGAGATAGGATTCTCGCCGATCTATCTTTCAAGATTATTTAAGCGATTTGCCGGTTCGGGCGCGTACCGTTATCTCTTAAAACTGCGGATGAATTACGCAGCGGAACTGATCCTCGAGCGAGGGCTGAAGGTTAGCGCGGTCGGACAGCGTCTTCGCTATGCCGACGCGTTTCAGTTTTCTCGCGCATTCAAACGTGTGTACGGTGTCCCACCAAGCTCCCTCTCCAAAACGTTTTCGGCGAATACTCACCGATAGAAAACGAAAACTCTGCCGCCGCTGTCGCTTTACCGCGTGCGGTATGCATACCTCCGCGAAGTGCGGGTCGGCATCGCCAGATATCTGTTGGAGACGACGCAGCAACCGATTGCTTCGATCGCGACCGACACTGGCCTTTACGATCGAAGCCCTCTAACAAGACAATTCAAGACATGGACCGGGATCACGCCCGCACAATATCGCCGGATGTACAGCCCACTCGACAGCACGAGCTAGTGCAAACCAGTCTGAGAACGGTCTCTACGCCACATCATCTTCCTGTCATGAACGCTTTTCCAACAGCCCGACAGCGTGCGTTTCGCCCCACTTCTTCAGCGCACTCAAAACCGGTTTGAGCGACTGGCCCTCTTTCGTCAGCTCGTATTCAACTCTCGGCGGAACTTCTGCGTAGACGATTCGATTGACCAGCCCGCTGGCTTCCAGTTCGCGTAGCTGCTTCGTCAGCATTCTTTGCGTGACACAACCGATTCTGCGTTTGAGTTCACTGAACCGAAGTCGGCCATCTAGCAGATAGAAGAGAACAATCCCCTTCCACTTGCCCCCGATCAGTTCCAGCGTCGCCTCCACTGGGCACGCAGGCGGCTTGTAACTGGTATGTCGTGTCTTGCCATTGGTATCTATTTTGTGCCTATAGCCCTGAAATGTGCGTACTTGCCGGCTTCAATGATATCCATACTATCACGCTGTACTTGCAAAAGCAGCGCAGTAGGCGACAACGAAGATTAGAGCCAACGATGAAAAGCAAAATGTGCCGGGGCCACTACACCTACAAGCAGACTTCACTGCTCGCGGTTTTCTTGATTGTCATGACTGCGAGCGCCTCTAACGGCATCGCTCAGGATTCGGGGAAAAAATCGGCCACGAAAGTCGTGTTGGCTTCCGAAGTCCAGTGGCAGCAGCTCAATCCCAAACGTGGTGACTCGAGTCCTCAGGCGGCGACGTTGTGGGGCGATCGGAATGGGACTGAGGCCACTGGTTTTCTCGTCAAGTTTGTTGATGGCTTCTCATCGCCCCCACACATTCACAATGTTTCCTATCGAGGAGTCGTGATTGCCGGCGGAGTTCACAACGATGATCCGGAAGCCAAACCGATGTGGATGCCTGCCGGTTCCTACTGGACACAACCTGCTGGCGAAGTGCACATCACCGCCTCCAGAGGCGTCGGAATCGCTTTCATCGAAATCGATAAGGGCCCGTACCTTGTGCTGCCGGTGGAAGAAGCGGCGGACAATGGCGAGCGCCCAGTGAACGTTGATCCATCGAACATCGTTTGGCTCGACGGGACGAACACTTCCTGGATTGGTCAGCCGCAAACCGAAATCGGCAAAGGTCCTGAGATCGCTTTTCTCTGGGGAAACCCGAAGGACGATCAAATCAGCGGGACGCTCGTTAAATTGCCTGCCGGATTTAGCGGAAAGATTCATAGTCAGGCGGAATCTTTCCAGGCGGTTGTGGTCGCAGGCCAATCGACACTCCAGTTGGCTGATGAAGCTGAAATCAAGTCGCTTTCGCCTGGAAGCTATGTCACTTCCCAAGGGGCGGTCTCACATCAGATTTCCTGCCAAACGGGTGATAGTTGTGTCATCTACGTGCGGAGCAAGGGGAAGTTCAAAGTCATTCCGCAGTCTTAGCACGCTTCGCGTATCGGTATCTGCCTCAATGGCGTCATGAGCCTGCGACGCTAGCCGCGGGCCCCATCGCAAAAATCGCCGACAGTTCCGAGGCCCGTGGCTAGCGACATCGGCTCACATTGAGTTCACTGACCCCAATTCATTAACAAACGGACAACAACATGAAGGCCATGCTCATCAACGCCTATGGTGACGACGCAGTTTTCGAAGCTGCGGAAGTCGCGAAACCAGAATTGATGACCGGTCATGTCTTAGTGAAGATCGCGGCGTCGAGCGTGAACACGGTGGATACGATGATCCGCAAGATGGGCAAGGAGCTACCGCTTTCTCCCGACACGCCCGCGATCCTGGGAATGGACTTCGCCGGCACGGTCGAGGCGGTTGGCAATGGGCAAAGTGGTGATTGAAAATTAGGCCCCCCGGGTACGCCTTTGAGAAAACCTTGCATGGTTGGCGGTACGTAAGGACTGTCGGAGACCGTTGACAGGGCAACACATATCTGTACCATACAGGTATCTAAGTGCATTCGGGAGAATCTTTTCTCGGATCGTCAGATGAGCAAACGTGTCATCTCAACTCACACAGACCACGCGAAATGCCTCCACTTGAAAGACGCAACGTTCGGTTACCACGTCTCGCGCTGGTGGTGCGGCTACTCTTCGCGATTTTTCTGTTTGGCACGGGGATCATGACGATGGGCTTTGCCACGCGCGGCTATCCGGTGGGTGATGCACCGGATGAAGTTGGCCAAGTCATGATTGCGATTGAGAAGACGGGCTATCTGATTTTCTGGGTTGGCTTTTTCAAAACGGTCGCTGGGGGACTGATGTTCTTCCCGAGGACCGCCCCTCTCGCTGTTCTGATGTCGCTGCCCTATGCCTTCAATATCCTGCTGTATGTGACCTTTTTCGCGCACCAATACCTCGTCATTGGGCTTCCCGACTTCGCGGCCAGCGCGTTTCTCCTCTACTGCTACTTTGACTGGTATCGCCCGGTTTTTTCCAGGCCGACACCCGCTTCGATTCGGGATTCGCACGGAGCTGAGAATGCACTTTGATTCCGAATCTTCGCCTGGGTTCGCGATCGGTCGTGTCGCTTACCTGATTCGTTCTGGAATGGCAGCAGTGCTGAAAAGCGCCGGTTGGCCGTTCTCGCCAGAGGAAACGCAGACGCTGATCACTCTGTCCGATGCCGGCGAGCCGTTGAGCATGAACGATCTGGCATCACGGATGATTCGCGATCCAACGACAGTAAAACGACAGCTGGATCGACTCGTTGACAAGAAGTTCGTTGAGCGGAGCGGATCGAGCGAGGACGCTCGCATCGTGATGATCGCTTTGACTCGCCGCGGCGAACAGAAGCTTCAAACCGTGCTGCCGTTATTAGATGACTTACGAAAAACTGCACTCAAAGGCATTCCAAAGTCGGAATTGGAAGCGACGCAAAACGTGCTGCGAAAGATGCAGAAGAACTTAACCAAACACATTTCCAAGGAATAAGACCGTGAGCAATCCCATAACGCCACTTCGTCACCTTTTCATTGTCCTTTCCTATTTTCTTGTCTCCGCGTTGTCCTTGTTGGGTCACTCGCTTGCACAAGAAAACGATGCGACCAGAAAACTGATGAAACAGAGTGAACAGTTTGAGGAGCAGATTATCGAAGTGGCCGACAATGTTCACGTTGCGGTTGGCTACAGCGTATCGAACGTCTCGATGATCATTGGCGATGACGGTGTCGTCATCGTCGACACAGGAATGATGGGTGAGGCCGCTAATCGAATTGCAAAGGGATTTCGCGAAATCACCGACAAGCCGGTCAAGGCCATTATCTACACGCACTCGCACGGGGACCACACTGGCGGAGCGCCGGCGTTTCTCGGCGACGAACGGCCGCAAATTTGGGCACACATCAACTTTGGCAGTGAAGCGCGACCGTGGAAGGCTGGTGGTCTGACGTACCAGAACGTGCGAGGTGCAAGGCAAGCCGGATTCAAGCTGCCGCCTGAGCAGAGAATCAATAACGGCGTCGCGCCGGTTCGCTATCCGAAACGGGGCGGTGAAGTTTTCTCGTCCCGCGAGG
>JARFQX010000116.1 GCA_029287555.1 Rubripirellula sp.
CCCCTCGCCCTCTCCGACGCCGGGCGATTGGGGCGGACTGGTGTTCCGCGCCGATTCCGACCTGGAAGAGCAAGGGATCTTCCTGAACTGGGTCAACAACGCAACCATCGTTTCGGGCGGCGGTGACCTGTTGGTCGAATCGGTTGAGGAGACATTCACGCCGATTCACCTGGTCGGCGCCCGACCGACGATCGCCAACAACACGATCACGCGAAGCGCATTCGCGGCCATCTCCGCCGACCCGTCCAGCTTCGAGGACAGCGGGGATCGCATCGGGCCTGATATCCAGGGTAACACGATCGTCGACAACACGTTGAATGGTCTGTTCGTTCGCATTCGCACCGAGCTTGGAGAGCCGATCGACCGAATCACTTTGCCTTCGCGATTCGACGATCGCGAGATCACTCATATCCTGACCGAGAACCTGTTGATCGAAGGAACCCCAGGTGGTCCTCGTAAGGATGCGACGACGGGTGTCATCCATGCACGTCTGGACGGCAGCCTGAAGATTGATCCGGGTGTCATCGTCAAGCTCGAAGGTGCCCGCATTGAAACCTTGATCGCCGGTCAGCTGATCGCCGAAGGAGACGGGTCTCGAGATGTGGTGTTCACCGCGCTCAATGATGATTCGTACGGTGGCTCCGGGTCCTTTGACACCAAGAATGACTTGGAAGCGACGGCACCGGCCGGCGGTCAATGGGGCGGACTGTTCTTCAATGCAATGTCGGAGGGAAGCATTGATCACGCCGTGATTGCTTACGGCGGTGGTTTGACGCCGATCGAAGGTGGTTTCGATCGCTTCAACGCGTTGGAGATTCATCAGGCCGAAGTGCGTCTGGCCAACAGCGAAATTCGCGACAATGCGGCGGGAACCGCGTCGAGTAACCGTAGTGGCCGCGGAAGCAACGCCGCGACGGCGGTCTTTGTTCGCGGAGCCCAACCGGTCATCGTGAACAATGTCTTTGAGAACAACCTCGGGACGGTCATCAACATCAATACCAACGCGATGCAGGCGGTCCGCAATCCGGATCCGGGGCGTCAGACTGGTTTGATCGATCGATTTGACGAGTACGCGACCAACATGGGGCCGCTTGTGCGATCGAATCGGCTGCTCAATAACTCGCTCAACGGGATGGAAGTTCGCGCGGGTGTGCAGACGACCGAGACCGCTTGGGATGACGTCGGAATCGCGCACATTCTTCGCGGCGAAATTCAGGTGCTCAATCATCACACCGTCAGCGGTTTGCATTTGATCAGCGGCGCGAGCGAGAGCCTCGTGGTGAAACTTGACGGCGCCAACGCTGGTTTTACTGCAAACGGCACGCTGCTCGATATCGACGATCGCATTGGCGGTTCGATCTACATCGGTGGGGGTGGGGCGCCCGTGATCCTGACCTCGCTGTCGGACGATACGGCCGCGGCGGGCATCGACTTCTTTGGTCGACCGCTCGGCGATACGGACAACAATGGTCCGACCACGGGAGCTCCCGGCAATTGGCGTAGCATTCGTTTGGATCGGTACAGCAACGATCGAAACGTCACGGTGGTGCGCGAAGACGAACCGGCCGCTGGCGGAACGTTCGACGCCAACGGGACGCCGCAGGACGCGAGATTCCTCGGCAACCTCGCTCCCGATGAAAAGAGCGGTGACGTGAATCGACGGCTCGGCTTCGAGATTCACGGCGCGATCAGTTTGACCGACACCAGTGACCTCGACGTCTACAGTTTCAGCGGCGTAGCCGGCACCGAGGTCTATTTCGATCTCGACGAAACGAGCGCCTCGCTCGATACGATCATCGAGTTGGTGGATGCCAACGGCACGGTGGTGGCTCGTTCGGTCGACGATGACATTAACAATTTGTCGGGAAGCGCGCTGCCGTTGCTCAAGGCCTCGCATCTGGGCGACGACTATTACACGATCACCGAGCGAGACGCGGGCATGCGGGTTATCCTGCCGGGATCGGTGGGTGAGACGAACACCTATTTCGTTCGCGTCCGAAGCACTCCGGCCGAGGGCGAGATCGAGAACATCCGAGGCGGGCTGTCACGAGGAGCCTACCAGTTGCAGATTCGGCTTCAGCAGCGTGACGAGAAGCCCGGCTCGTACATCGAAGGCGCCGACATTCGCTTTGCCACCAACGGCATCGAAGTGATCGGCATGCCGGCTCACTCGCCGTTGATCGGTGAATCGTACGAAACGCGAGCGGGCAATGACGCGCTCGGTTCGGCCCAGTCGCTCGGCAATCTGTTGACGTCCGACATCAATACGCTCAGCGTCGGTGGCAACTTGACTGCGCCTGATGATGTCGACTGGTACAGCTTCGAGCTCGACTACGAGTTCATCCAGTCAATCGGGGGCCGCAACGACGGCGATAAGACTTGGGCAACGATCTTCGACATCGACTACGCCGATGGTCTGGCACGAGCCGACACCGTCCTCTCGGTGTTCGATGACGCCGGCAACCTCGTTCTGGTGAGCCGCGATTCACACATCGATGACGACCAACCTGGTACCGGTCAAGGTGCCGATACCGACGACTTGTCGCGAGGCACGTTCGGTACGCTCGATCCGTTCATCGGTAGCGTGCAGATGCCGGCGGGAGCGACGCGAACTTATTACGTCGCGGTTAGCTCGAATTCGCAATTGCCGCAGGCGCTCAACGCCAACTTCACGGCCGGCGCCGGGAACCGGTGGGTCAGGCTCGCGCCGGTCAACTCGCTGGAACGCATTGCCGAAGACCATATTGGCTTCGAGGGTTACCTGTCGGGCAACTTTAACGCCGCGACGCAGGTTGACCCCAGGACGTCGATTTTTGACATCAGGTCGGCGGTCTCCCTGGAAACCAACGTTGTTCCATTCACGCTCAACGACGTGGTCCTCTACACCGCGCGTCCCGGGGACGACGGTTTGCAAACGGCGAACCCTTATACCGGTAATCTTTGGACGAATGTGGGCGACCTTCCCACCAACAATCCAGGCCGCGCGGTGACCGACATCGTGATGCGATCCGATGGGCGACTGTACATGTACGAGTCGCTGTTCGGTCAGGCTGGCGACAATACCGCGGGCCGGTTGGTGGAACTCGATCCATCAACCGGGGCGGCGACTGTGGTCGGTAACGACAGTATTCCGGACTTCAACCCGGCGACGAACCCACCCGATATCCAGCAACTCACCTCGAGCGCCGTTCAGGGCTTCGCCTGGGAACGAACCGGCGGGAATGACCCCCGCTACAACCTTTGGTACGCCGTCGAGGGAGCTCGCAGGGGCCCGGGCATCGATACCAATAGTTCGACGCTGTATCGGGCCAACGATGCCAATGGCTCCGCCGCCGTCGCCCAGGGCCAGCCTTGGGGTCGACGTGGTGAGATCTTCGCGAGCACACCGGGCGACCTCGGTGTGACCACTGGGATGGCCTTTATTGGCGGAACGCTCTACGGCGTGAGCAATCAGGGATTCTTCTACCAGATCAGCACGGCGACGGGCCGGGCATCCAACGTAGTCAATCTCGGCTTCTCGTTCTCGGGCCTGACCGAAGGACCGAAAAACCTCGAAGGTGGTCGCTTCGCAAACCTTCTGTTCGGCGTGACATCGGGAGGTCAAATCGTTGCGTTCGATACGGCGGGCAACCTGCAAAGCGAATTTGTCTCGGGAACGTCCGCGTCGATGCCGACGTCATCGGTGGGCATCGCGTTCTCGCCGTTGGACTTCAACCTTTGGCACCCGACGATGCAACGTCGGGCTGACGCCGGACATGGGATCAACGAAGCGTTTGACGAAAGTCGTGACCCGGGAGTCTTCGAGATTTCGATCAATGGGCGAGAAAGTGATCAGGCCGAAGGCGGGGCGAGCTTCTACTTTGGCTTCGAACCTTGGGTGCAGAATCCGGACAACAGCGATACCTACTTTGACTACGGGGTGAACGCCCAGTACGGAATCCTGTCGCAGTCGACGCATCAGGATCTCACCCAGAATCCGCGTCTCGGTGACAACTACGACATGCCGGGCGGTGCGTTCGGTAGTCTGCAGACC
>JARFQX010000178.1 GCA_029287555.1 Rubripirellula sp.
GCAGTCGACTGCTTCAGTTCGCGGACGAGCCCGTCTCGATCGCTCAACAGCGAGGCGAGACGATCAACGACGTCATCGATCGACACGTTCAATCGCCGCGTGATATCGCGCACCGCGGCACGGACGGCATGATAGTCATCCAAATCGATGACCGATCCTTCGCCGGCGTACTGAAACGACTCGCTGTACTCATTGGCTTTTCCAGCTGCGAGATCCTTTTTGAGCCTGCGTATCTCGTCCATCAACTGCATCGTGGCAGCCAATCCCTGACCGGGTTCGCATCCCAATTGCTCAGCAACCTTCTGCAGCAACTCGCGAGTCTGCTTGCGGTGCTCCTCGGCGCGCTCACCTGTCAATGCCTCAATTCGGCGGGTACCGGTCGAGACGCTTTCCTCAACGACAATCTCAAAGGCATTGACTTGGCCGGTATTGGTCAGGTGAGTGCCGCCGCACAATTCCCGACTGAACTCTCCCATCGAGACCATTCGGCAGGGATCGGGGTACTTTTCACCGAACAACATCATCGCTCCCGCCTGACGAGCGTCGGCCAGTGAGACGTCGTCCCAGCGAATGGGCTGGCTGCTTCCAACCAAATCCAAGACATCTTCTTCGATCTTGACCAACGTTTCGTCGGGAATCGCTTTGGGGTTGGAGAAGTCGAAACGAAGTCGGTCGGCTTCGACCTTGCTTCCCTGCTGTTCGGCGTGACGTCCGACGTTCTTGTGCAACGCGTGGTGCAAGATGTGCGTGGCCGAGTGGGCGCGACACAGGGCCTGGCGTCGCTCGGTGTCGACCGCGGCGGTGCAGGTCTCGCCCTCGCGGATCTCCCCGCCTACCAACTTGCCATGGTGCACGATCAATCCGGCGTGCTTCTGGGTATCGGTGACAACGAACTCGAAGTTGTCATTGAAAATGCGACCGGTATCCCCCACCTGGCCGCCCGATTCACCGTAGAAAGGCGAGCGATCGAGGACCAATCGAAGCGGCGCGTCGGCGGCGCGATCAAGGTGGCTGAGCAGTTGTCCATCGTCGGCGCCCTTGCCACCGCGACCGGTAATGATGCCCTTGATCTGCGCCGTCGCTTCGGTCGTCTCATAACCGACAAACGGCGTCTCGCGCAGCGCTTCCTTCAACGTCTCAAGCGGGCCCGTCTGGAACAACTCACGCTGCCCTGCCCCGCTATCGATGGCGTGTTGCTCCATCGCTTGCCGGTACCCGTGCCAATCAAACGTAAAGTTCTGCTCGGCGCTCAACGTCTGCAACAGCTCCGGTGGCACGCCGTAGGTCGAGTTCAACTCGGCCGCCGCGTCACCGGGAACCATCACCGCCGATTCGGCCCGCATCTGGTCAAACAACTGGTCGATCCGCTTCATCCCGCCGTCGATCGTCGCAAAGAAAGCCTTCTCCTCTGACTCAATCACTTCACTGACCCGCTGAGTCGTCTGCTGAAGCTCTGGGTAGGGAACCTGCGAAGCGTCGGCGACCGCACCGACGAGCTTGAACAAGAACGGCTCGCGCAAGTTCATCTGATATCCATCCAACACCGCGCGGCGAATCAAGCGTTTGATGACGTAGCGCGCGTCCTTCGGTCCCGGATAGACGTTTTCGTGAATCGCGAACACGCACGCGCGAGCGTGATCGGTGATCCGTCGCAGGCGGCGGCCGTCGTCACTTTCAAACTCGTACTTCCTGCTTGTCACTTCCGAGGCGGCCATCAGAATCGAGTACAAGTTATCAATGTGAAAGTTCGTCGGCACGCCCTGCAGCACGCTGGCCGTCCGCTCCAACCCCATGCCGGTATCGATGTTCTTGCTCGGCAGTGGATTGAGGTTGTTCGGCGGTTCACCCACGCGGTTGAATTGGGTGAACACGAGATTCCAGATCTCGACCTCGCCGCCGTGTTCGAGGTTGTAATAGATCTCGCTGCACGGACCGCAAACTCCGTCAGGCCCCTGGCTTGGCGCCGAGGCGGGCCAGAAGTTCTCGTCCTCGTCCATGCGACTGATTCGCGCATCGGGTAATCCCACCTTGTCCCGCCAGATCGCGTAGGCCTCGTCGTCATCCTTGTAGACGGTTGCGCTGAGCCGTTGCGACGGAATTCCCAGCCACTTCTTATCGGTTAGAAACTCCCACGCCCAGCAGATGGCTTCCTGCTTGAAATAATCGCCGAAGCTGAAATTTCCCAGCATCTCGAAAAACGTGTGATGGAAGGCGGTCCGCCCCACGTTCTCGATATCCCCGGTTCGCAGGCATTTCTGGCACGTCGTGGCCCGCGTGAAGTCCAGCTTGACCTTGCCAAGAAAGTGGTCCTTGAACTGATTCATCCCGGCGGGAGTGAACAGGACGGAAGGATCCCAAGTTGGAACCAAGACATCGCTGGGCCGGCGAACACAGCCTTTTGACTCGAAGAATTCCAGGTATTTCTCGCGTAGCTCGTCTGTTTTCATCGTCTTGCCAAAGGGTGGCTTGATTCGTTTCGTGAGTGATTGCATCGGGTCCGCGGGGGCTTCGCCAAACGGTCCCCGCGGCAAAGGATGTCCCCGCAGACGCAAATCATATCGAAACAACCGACGACGGCAGAGGGCCGATTCACCGGGCTGTCGATCCGCCTCCAGCCTGTTAGGTCGACGACTCCTGCGTGCTTGGAGCATCCGACTCAAACCGCTCGAGCAGTCGATAGAGTTTGCGGCGGTGGATGCCAAGAACACGAGCGGTCTTGGCCTTGTTGCCGCCCTGCTGTCGAAGCACCTCCAGAACGTGGTGCCGCTGGACATCATCCAACTTGATTCCGTCGACGGGCACCGAAGCGGACGTGCTCGGCGCGGCTCGATGTCCGGGAACGCGGTGGGTCAGTTCGCGGGGCAGATCGTCCAGGGTGATCTCGTTGCCATCGGCAAGGATCGTCGCCCGCTGCACCACGTTGATCAACTCACGGACGTTGCCCGGCCAATCGTAAGCATTCATCACGGCGCGCGCTTCTGGGTCGACATGCCAGTCGTCGGGCATGAAATGATCGATCAACAAATCAATGTCGCCCGGACGCTCGCGCAATGGCGGCAGATTGATCGGCAACACGTTAACCCGATAATAGAGGTCCTCGCGGAAAGTGCCCTCTTTGACATCATCCGCAAGGTCGCGATTGGTTGCCGCGATGATGCGAACGGTGACATGCCGCTCTTTGTGGGACCCGATCCGTCGCATCGATCCATCCTCCAACACCCGCAGCAACTTGGGCTGCAGCGCCAGCGGCAGCTCACCTAGTTCATCGATGAACACGGTTCCTCGATCGGCCACTTCGAACAGGCCCGGCTTCTCAGCCGTAGCGCCGGTAAATGCCCCCTTCTGGTGACCGAACAATTCACTCTCTACCAATTGTTCCGGGAGCGCTGCACAGTTGACCGTTACGAATGGTTTGTCGGCCAGCAGACTCTTTTGCTGAATCACCTTGGCGACCACTTCCTTGCCGGTCCCACTCTCTCCGGTAATCAACACGGGTTTGTCGGTCGGCGCGATCCGATCAATCAACTTGCTGACGCTTCGCATTTCGGGCGAATCACCGATGATTTCGGTCTTCGAATGACCTCGCGAGATGATGGCCTTGAGTTGTCGGTTCTCGCGCCGCAGCCGACCCCGGTCGCGGGCAAGCCGACAGTGGTGTTCCAGGTCACCGAGCGGACAGGGCTTGGTCAGATAATCACTCGCCCCCATCTTCATCGCTTGGACCGCGGTCTCGATGGTCCCCTGACCGGTCAGGATGATGACTTCCATGTCGATTCCCTCGTCGCGAACCCGTTGCAGCAATTCAATGCCAGACATGCCGGGCATATTCATGTCGAAGACGCCGACCTCAAAATCCTGTCTTGAACAGAGGCTCAAAGCCTCAGCGCCACTGGCAGCCGCCGCCACATGATGACCCTTGCGCTGCATCCAACGAGCGCTGGAATCACGAAAGTCCGCGTCGTCTTCGACGATCAAAACGGTGATGGGGTCTTCGGTCACCAGGCAACTCACAAGGCTAAAGTCAACGAAGAAACGAAAGGCAGACCCCCGCAGCCAATCGATCTGGGCGGGTCAACGGGTACTGAGGTGCATCTGGAGTGCCAAACGCGGCGAGCGGTCATTGTAAAGGAAGAGGCCCACCCAAGCGCGCGAAAACGCACACCCCCAAAGACCCCGCACACCCATCCGACAGCCCCACTAGCCGAGGGTGTCCGGGAATTGCGAAGCGGGAGATACTGGCAATTCGACGGCATCAAGGAGCGCAGCGACGCCGATCCGGCAAAGGTTATTGCTCGGCATCGAATTGTTATTCGGTGCCGGATCGGCGCTTCGCTTGATTCGGCCTACTTCGAATCCCCGGACACCCTCCACTAGCCTCTCGCCACCCTCCACTAGCCTCTCGCCACCCTCCACTAGCCTCTCGCCACTCGCCACTCGCCACTCGCCTCTCGCCTCTCGCCTCTCGCCTCTAGCCTAGCCTCTCGCCCCACTGCCCCACCCGCCCCTACAATGAAACGTCCCCCCAACGAGATCACTCACGAGGAGAAGCGACATGAACGGGATTCGATGTTTTGCCGTGACACTGGTTTTACTTGCTGGCAGCCAAGGCTTTGCCGAGAGTCCGAGCGCGGACGGAGGCCGGGTGGAGACGATGGGGGAACTTGAGAGTTTCAAGCCATATGGTGAGATTGAGAGACTGGGGTTGTTCTTGGAAGAGCCGGGAGAGGTCGAGCTGCCGAATCTTCGCAAGGCCGGCTTTCTCACGATCGAGAGCGACGAGATCACGTCGGTATCTCTCCCTTCGCTCGAAGCAGTTCGATACTTGATTGTGCGGGGACGCCAGATCAAAAGGCTTGAGTTGCCGCGACTGAAGAGTGCCGGTGCGATTGAGGTCCAGGGAACGACGCTTGGTGAATTGGATCTTTCGGCACTGCGAGGCGCGGGCGAGTTGATCGTGACTTCCAATCCGGAGCTCGGGGAGATCAAGACACCCTTCGTCAATGGATTTTCCGATGTGGCGCTGGTCAACAATCCGGCCTTGGCAGACGAAGCTATTGAGCGGCTTGAATCACTGAAGGTACCGCGGCGTCCGATCGCGAAATCTCGGCAACAACCGGTATCGTTGAAGATCAGCTTTGCGTCGAATCGACCGACGGGTCGAAGGCACGCAAGATTCGACACGAACCACGTGGCCAGACCCCGAGACACGCACCGGGACGTCTATCCTCGATACGCGCCCTACTACCCAATGTTCCGGCCCTTCCTGGCGGGCTTCTGGAGCAACGGCCGAGCGCCCTTCTAGCTCTCAAGGCTTCCCCACTGGCCACTCACCACTCACCACTCACCACTCACCACTCACCACTCACCACTCACCACTCACCACTCACCACTCACCACTCGCCACTCGCCACTCGCCACTCGCCACTTACTCCCAGCCACTCGGCTTCCCGCGCCGGGTCGACTAGACTTACGCGACCAACCGACGCGCCCATAGCTCAGCTGGATAGAGCAACGGACTTCTAATCCGTAGGTCGGAGGTTCGAATCCTCCTGGGCGTGCTG
>JARFQX010000219.1 GCA_029287555.1 Rubripirellula sp.
GTACTATTTGAGTGTCGCGGCAGAACTTGCCGAGGCTCGCAAGCCAATCGACTCGCTGCGAAAAGAGACTCCGTCCTTGCCTTCGACGATGGTGATGCGGGAGCGTTCTCCCGACCACCGTCGGATAACGTATCGGCATCACCGGGGTGAGTTTTTGAGTCCCAAAGAGATGGTGACTCCCGGCATTCCAGAATTCCTTGCCGGCGAGTCCGATTCGATGCCAAGGAACCGGTTGGAACTGGCTCGCTGGCTCGTCAGCGACGCGAATCCGTTAGTCGCTCGCACCGTCGTCAATCGTGCCTGGCAAGCCTTCTTCGGTGCGGGACTTCAACGGACTCCGGGTGATTTTGGAACGCAAGCGGATCCCCCCACTCACCCCGAACTCTTGGATTGGCTTGCCTGCGAGTTTGTCGACCGTGGCTGGTCGATGAAGGAGCTGCATCGTTTGATCGTCAGCAGTGCAACCTATCGGCAAAGTTCGGACGTATCCCCGGAGCTTCAGAAACTTGACTCGCAGAACGCACTGCTTGCGCGAGGCCCACGATTTCGTGTCAGTGCAGAGATGGTCCGCGACATCATGCTGCGCAGCAGCGGGCTCCTGTCCGAAAAGATGTATGGGCCCGGCGTCCACCCACCGCAACCGCAGAGCGTGACTGGCGCCGCCTACGGCAGTCCCAAGTGGAATCCCTCCGACGGCCAAGATCGATATCGCCGGTCGATTTACACTTTCAGCAAACGCACGGCGCCGTTCGCAGCCTACACCGTGTTCGACGCGCCCTCGGGTGAAAACTGCGTCGCCCGCCGCGACCGCAGCAATACGCCGCTGCAAGCATTGACGTTGCTGAACGATGAAATGTATCTCGAGATGGCACAGGCGTTGGCGGCCGAGGCAACGCGGGCGAACGAATCCGTCGATCAAACCGCCACTTTCATCTTCCGACGATTGGCGACACGGCCACCATCAAGAGACGAGCTGTCCGCCATAACGGAATTCTATGAATCCCAGTTGAGTCGGCTGGAGCAAGGAGAACTATTGGCAGCCGACATCACCGCAAGCAAAGAAGCGACCTGCGAGCAGGCTGCCTGGACAATGCTGGCTCGGTCGCTGATGAACCTGGACGAATCGATCACCAAGCCATGAACGAACCACTTCTACAACAAACTCGACGTCACTTCTTTCGCGATTGCGGAATCGGGGTTGGCAAGATCGCTTTGGCGTCACTGCTTGCCGAAAGCGTGAGCGGTCCGACGTCGTCCCTTGCCAACCGAGCCCCCAGTCCCTTCGCACCGAAGGCGCCGCACTTTCCGGCCAGGGCGAAGCGGGTGATCTATCTGTTCATGGCCGGCGCGCCGAGCCAATTGGAAACATTCGATTACAAACCGAAGCTTGCGGAGTTGGAAGGGAAACCGATACCTCCGTCGGTCATCAAGGGCCAGCGTTACGCGTTCATTCAACCGGATGCCGCTGTGCTCGGGCCAAGGTTCAAGTTTGCCCGTCATGGTGAGTGCGGTGCGGAGCTTTCCGAAGTCATGCCGCATCTGGCGGGCGTCGTCGATGAGATCGCGATCGTTAAATCGGTCCATACCGACTTGTTCAATCACTCGCCTGCCCAGTTGTTCGTCAACACCGGCAGTGGCGTCCCGGGTCGGCCCAGCATGGGATCGTGGCTCAGCTACGGATTGGGCAGCGAGGCTGACGACCTGCCTTCGTTCGTGGTTTTGAAGAGCGGAGGGAATCTCAGCGGCGGAGCAGCGATGTGGAGTTCCGGTTTCTTGCCGTCGGTTCACCAGGGCGTGGGATTCCGCGGCCAAGGGGACCCGATCCTCCATGTTTCCAATCCGAAAGGCTACGACGGACGCGCCCAACGTGAATCACTCGACCTCATCCGCTCCCTGAACCAACAGCAACTCTCCCGTGTCGGCGATCCGGAAATCGCTACCCGAATCAGCGCCTACGAGATGGCATTCCGAATGCAGACGCGGGCTCCCGAACTGATGGACTTCTCGCAGGAATCGAAGGAAACGTTGGATCTCTACGGAGTCAAGGCGGAGGATTCCGGCTCGTTTGCCAAGAACTGTCTGCTCGCGCGCCGGCTGGCGGAGCGAGGGGTGCGATTCATTCAGGTCTATCACGCGGGCTGGGACCATCACAGCAACGTCGAAGGCGGGGTCCGCAAGCAATGTGGACAAACCGATCAAGCTTGTGCCGCGCTAATACAGGACCTCAGGCGACGGGGTATGCTCGACGACACGCTGATTGTTTGGGGTGGTGAGTTCGGGCGGACTCCCATGGTGGAAGCGAGCGAGGCGCTGGGGCGCAGCATGGGCCGCGATCATCACCCACAAGCCTTCACCATGTGGATGGCCGGCGGTGGCATCAAGCCGGGCATCTCCGTTGGCGGGACGGACGAACTCGGTTTTCACGTGATCGAAAACCCCGTGCATGTCCACGACATCCAAGCCACCATCCTGCACTGCCTAGGAATCGATCACGAACGATTGACGTTCCGCCATCGAGGCTTGAACTTCCGACTCACCGGAGTCGAGGAGCATCACCCCGTACAAGACATTTTGATTTAGTGCTCTGTGAAGGGCCTAACCCTAGAATTTCGAAATGGATGGTTTGTCGATTTGACTCCACTTTCTACCAAGATGTTGATGATTCGTCTTTTTCTCGCCCATTCGATGATGGCGGCGGCCGCGCTGGCTGTGGGCCAGGAGGTCAGTTTCAATCGCGACATTCGTCCGTTACTCTCTGACCGATGCTTTCATTGCCACGGGCCGGACGCCGGTGACCGCCAAGCCGGCCTGCGTTTGGACCAGGCTGACGGGCCGGAAGGATCTCATGAATTCGCGATTGAGCCGGGATCGCCCGAAGATAGCGAGCTATGGGATCGCATCACGACGGAGGATCCGGATCTTGTGATGCCGCCTCCGGACGGTCACAAGAAACCTTTGAGCAAAGAAGAGAAGCAGTTGATTCGGCGCTGGATTGAACAGGGCGCCGCGTACGAGAGCTTCTGGGCGTTTGTCCCCCCAGCGATGCCCGATTTGCCTCCGGATATCGAGGGCGCCCCGATCGATCGCTTCGTCCGCCGCAAGCTGGCACAGGAGGGGCTTGCACCGGCGCCGCAAGCGGACAAGAGGACGCTGATTCGGCGACTCTCTCTCGACTTGACGGGACTGCCGCCGTCGCGCGATCAGATTCAGCGATATCTCAATGACGACTCGCCCGATGCCTACGAAAAACTGGTGGATCGATTATTGGCGAGTCCACATCATGGCGAACACATGGCCAAGTACTGGCTCGATGTCGTTCGATTCGCCGACACCAACGGAATTCATCACGACCACTACCGAGAGCTTTCACCTTATCGGGACTGGGTCATTCGTGCGTTCAATGAGAACCTGCCTTACGACGATTTCATCCGTTATCAAATCGCCGGCGATCTTTATCCCGAGCCATCACGCGACCAGCTGATCGCCTCGGGTTTTCATCGTTTGCACCTGATCATCGACGTGGGCACGGCTCTGCCCGAAGAAAGCTTCACCCGAAATGTGCTCGATCGGGTCACCAGCGTCGGAACCGCGTTCCTCGGTTTGACGGTTCAATGTGCCGTCTGTCACGATCACAAGTATGATCCGTTGACGATGAGTGACTTTTATTCGCTCACCGCTTTTTTCAACAACATTGACGCAACACCCGAAACCGGTCGGCGCAGCGGCACCGATTTCGTGCGCGGCTTGCAACCTCCCTACATCAACCTGACCAACCCGCAGCAGGAAGCCGACTTGTCTCGTCTCGAAGCCGAGGTCGAAGCGGCGCGTGCAGAACTGTCAAAGCGTCAGGCCGCACTCCGTCAGGTTCAAAAGGCCGCGAAGGTCAAAAAGGCCGAGAAGGCAGCGGGCGATGACGTCGAAGCCAATCAACGATCGTCCGACAATGCAGGCGTTCAGGCAACCGCCAAAGTTGCGGTTGAAGAAGCGGAGAAACGTTTGAAGGCGGCCCAGCGGGCACGCGACGACTATCTGATCACCATCCCAGCTGCCATGGTTATGAAGGAGCGTTCGGAGGTAAGACCCGCGCACATTCTGATCCGCGGAGCTTATGACAACCCGGGAGAACAGGTGGACAGGGCGACGCCGGCGTTCCTGCCGCCGATGCGAGACGAGGATGGTCAGCCAAATCGAATGGATCTGGCGAACTGGTTGGTCGACCTGTCTCATCCGTTGACTTCGAGAGTGACCGTCAATCGCTTTTGGCAACAGTTCTTTGGCGTTGGCATCGTCCGCACAGCCGAGGATTTTGGAGCCCAGGGCGAATGGCCATCCCATCCCGATTTGCTGGACTACCTGGCCGTTCGGTTTGTCGACAGTGGGTGGAATGTACGGCAGCTGCTCAAAGAGATTGTCTTGTCGGAAACCTACCAGCAATCCTCCTGCGCAACGCCTGAGGACTATCAAAACGATCCGGACAACCGCTTGCTAGCCAGAGGTTCGCGCTTCCGAATGGACTCAGAATTAATCCGTGATCAGGTGCTGGCGACGAGTGGACTGCTGAGTCGCAAGCTGTATGGAAAGAGTGTCAAGCCGCCGCAGCCCGAGGGACTGTGGACGGCGGTGGGAATGCCGAGTTCGTACCCACGCGAGTTCAAGCCGGATTCAGGGGATAAGATTTACCGCCGCAGTGTGTACACCTTTTGGAAGCGAGGCATGCCGCCGCCTCAGATGACCATCCTGAATGCCCCCAGTCGCGAGGAGTGCATCGCGCGACGCGAACGCACGAACACACCGCTTCAAGCGTTGCTGTTGTTGAACGAAGAAGAGTATTTGAAGGCGGCTCGGCACCTCGCTTCGAGTGTGCTGGAAGAGAAGATTCAGAGCGATCGGGCCGCGAGAATCAACGCCATCTACGAAACGATCACCGGCTACGTTCCCTCCGTTGCCGAGCGGAAGGCGTTCGAGCAACTGGTCACCGATCTCGAATCGATCTACGAAGAATCGCCCGAACTGGCGGCCGAGCTTTGCGGTGAGCAAACCTTTCCCGCAGAGGTAAATCCCGCTCGATGTGCGGCCTGGGCGATGCTGACCAGTACCATTTACAACCTCGATATCACCAAGACGAGGCAATAGGTTCCATGGGCAAGGCCAACGAACTAGGCAGAACACAACAAACGAATGCATGCGGCCGATCCTCTTCCGGACCCTCCGCGACGGGCGACGCCTTGGCGCTGCCAACCGGGGGCTCGCTTGCGAATGCGAGCCTGCCGGGCGAGACCGACTGGGAACTCGCGCGGCGTCAGTTTCTGAAGACTTCCGGCATGGGACTCGGCGCCGCGGTACTCGGTGCGATGCTGCCCCAGAACAGTTCGGCAAGTGGCATCTCGACTTCATCGGATCGTCCGCGAGCCAAACGCGTGATCTTCTTGTTCATGGCGGGCGCCCCGAGTCAGATCGACCTATTCGATTACAAACCCGAGCTGGACAAGCAGTTCCGCAAACCGCTGCCGCCGAGCATCAGCATGGGACAGCGTGTGACCGCGATGACCAAGGGGAAAGAGCAACTCGTTGCACCCTCGAAATACAAGTTCGCGCGGCAGGGGGAAAACGGCATCTGGATGTGCGAGTTGCTTCCCCATTTGTCGAAGGTTGCCGATGATCTGTGCATCGTCAATTCATTCAACACCAACGCGATCAATCACGATCCGGCTAAGACATTCATCTGCACCGGATCGGAGATTCCGGGACGAGCCAGCATGGGAGCTTGGATCAGCTACGGTCTGGGTTCGATGAACCGCGATTTGCCGGACTTCGTTGTCCTCAACTCGGCTTACTGGACCGGTGGTACGCGAAACACGCAGGCGCTGTACAGTCGGTTGTGGGGGAGCGGTCCGCTGCCTTCAAGACATCAGGGCGTGAAGTTCCAAACATCGGGCGACCCGGTTTTGTTCCTTTCGAATCCCAGAGGGATTGATCCGAGGATTCGCCGGCGGATGCTTGATACGGTCGGCGAGGTGAACCGCCAGCATTTTGATCGAATTGGTGACCCAGAAATCGAGACAACCATCGCCCAGCAAGAGATGGCGTTTCGCATGCAGTCGTCGGTGCCGGAATTGACCGAGGTTGCCGGGGAGCCGCAGAGTATGCTTGACCTCTACGGGCCCGAGGTCACCAAGACCGGTTCGTTCGCGCGAAACTGCTTG